>CBDUGY010000040.1:0-23351 GCA_965367015.1 uncultured Ulvibacter sp. | reverse complement strand
ATAAATTTTCGGATAAAACGATAAATTTTCCTGTAATATCTTGATTGATAACTATATTCCAATTTTCTCCGGAACTATTTGTTTTGTAAACGTCCACAGATGTTACTGCATAACCGGTAGTTTCAGTTAAAAAATCTATTTGTTGTATACTACAATAATATTGATCACATACATTAAGAGCGACATCTTGCTGCACCTCTATAAATTGTAATCCATCGCCTCCAATTGTATCATCGGTTGGATCCTCAATCACCAATACTTGTTCGTCAGATACGCAAGAACTAAGAATAGATATCAATAGAACAAAACACAACTCTTTCATATTACTCATTATTTTAAATTCTTTATCGATTTTGCTTGATACCATTGATTAACCTGCGTAGGTGCATACAATTTACATTTCATTATTACGGATAACAAATACTCCTGCCTGACCTTATTTCGCAATATTCACAGCACGTGTCTCACGAATTACAGTAACTTTAACTTGACCGGGATAGGTCATATCGGTTTGAATTTTTTGAGAGATCTCAAACGAAAGTTGAGCGGCTTTTTCATCGCTAACTTTTTCGCTTTCAACCATTACGCGTAATTCACGTCCCGCTTGAATAGCGTAGGCTTTATTTACACCTCCAAATCCGAATGCGATATCTTCAAGATCTTTAAGCCGCTGAATATACGAATCCAGTACCTGTCTTCTGGCTCCTGGTCTGGCACCGCTAATCGCATCACAAACTTGCACGATAGGAGATAAAAGACTCGTCATTTCAATTTCGTCGTGGTGAGCTCCAATAGCGTTACAAACTTCCGGTTTCTCTCCATATTTTTCGGCCCATTGCATGCCTAAGATTGCATGAGGCACTTCAGTTTCTAATTCAGGTACTTTTCCGATATCGTGTAATAATCCGGCACGTTTTGCGAGTTTCGGGTTCAGACCGAGTTCGGATGCCATGACACCACACAACTTGGCTACTTCTCTGGAGTGTTGGAGTAGATTCTGTCCGTAAGAAGAACGATACTTCATACGCCCAACGGCCTTTATTAATTCGGGTTGCAAACCGTGGATACCCAAATCGATCACTGTACGTTTCCCCACTTCGATGATTTCTTCTTCAATCTGCTTGGTTGTTTTCTTTACGATCTCTTCAATTCGAGCCGGGTGAATTCTACCATCTGTTACCAATTTATGCAACGACAAACGCGCTACTTCTCGTCTTACCGAATCAAAACATGAAAGTATAATCGCCTCAGGGGTGTCATCAACAATAATCTCTACCCCTGTTGCCGCTTCGATCGCTCTAATATTTCGACCTTCCCTACCAATAATTCTACCTTTAACATCATCACTTTCCAGATTGAATACCGAAACGCAATTCTCTACGGCTTCCTCTGTACCAATTCTCTGTATTGTCGTAATAATTATTTTCTTAGCTTCCTGTTGCGCAGTCATTTTAGCTTCCTCTACAGAGTTCTGAATATAAGCCATGGCGCTAGTTTTGGCTTCTTCCTTTAAGCTTTCCATCAGCTGTCCTTTAGCGTCTTCCGCAGAAAGACTTGATATCACTTCTAACTGATTTATCTGATTGCGGTGCATCTTATCCAGCTCGGCTTGTTTCTTTTCTAAATATGCCAAACGATCGGAATAATCCTTTTGTTTCGATTCAAGTTCGCTATTTAACTTTTTAGATTTTGCCAACTCACTCGATATCTGAGACTCCTTATCTCTAACTCTTTTCTCTGCTTCAGAAATTTTCTTATCGCGATTTAGGATCACTTTTTCGTGCTCCGACTTTAGTTCGATAAATTTTTCCTTCGCTTGAAGTATCTTATCTTTTTTTAAAGTTTCGCCTTCAGATCTCGCTTCCTTCAATATTGAAGCAGCGTTCTTTTTAGCAGATTTGATCAGTTGTGAAGCGTTGTTTCGCTCTAAGAGTTTTGCAATTGCAAATCCTAAAACTAAACCTACAATTCCAACTATTATTAGCATTACTATATTATCCATGTTGATTTCAAATTAAGCTTAGACCATTTTGTTGTGGCCTTAAGCTGATTATAAACTCTGTGGTTTATGATAGGAACTTCTTAAATCTTAGGTGCTGAATTAAGTTTTTCTACCCTGTAAAACCCTGAGTTTAGTGCATAAAAAAGCCTACATTAATAGATTGCATTTTGAATAAACTCCTTAAAAACAAGTTTAGGGCTAACAAGCTGGTCAAGTATCCGCTCAAAGACGGCTCGCTTTCGCAACTTTAACTCACCCTTTTTAAAGAATTAACGTTGAGTTTACCAAAAAATAATACTAATGTAGGCAGTAACCTTTTTTATATTTTAAAGAACGTTACGATACGTGTTCCATTAACAGTTGATTCAACGCTTCAAGCTTTGCCTCAACATCTTGGGTATCATTTACTTTATCAATTTCTTTTTGCTCTACTTGGGCTGCAAATTGCAAGGCACACATTGCCAGCACATCCTGCTTATCCCTAACTGCATAACTTTTTTCGAATCGCTTGATCATCTCTTCTATCTTCTTTGCCGCCAGTCGCAAACCTTCCTCCTGTGTAGGATTAATGGTCAACGGATATATTCGGTCTGCAATCGATAGTTTTATTTTTAGTTGATTCGACATATTTTATTTTATTCGGAAAGTTGGGTTATACATTGGTCAATTTCCCGAACAAGTGCATTTATCTTGAGCTTTGTATCTCTTTTGTATTGGTCGCTGCCGAGCATTGAATTTGCTAATTTTAATGAATTACATTTTTCTCGCCATTCATCAATTTCGCTCTGAAACTGCTCCTGTTGCGATCTCAAAATTGTGACTTCTTCTTCTAATTTTAGATTCGCTTGCTGCACTTTCTGATATCTGTGAAGCAATTTGCTCATCCTATTTTCTAGAGAATCAACAATTTCTGAAAGATGGCTCATTAAAATTTAGTTCAATACTACTCTTACAAAGTTAAGATACCATTCCAAATAAGACAACTCTTTTCTATAATTTTTTGTAATATTGAATTTCGATCACAATAAATCTACATCGCTTCCCTTAAATCTATAGCAGATTGCTATTTTTGCATTATGAAGAAATTTATGCTCGGGCTGTTTTTTTTGGGAGTTACAGCCACTGGACAGAACGATTTACCCACAGACTATTTCAACAACCCTCTGGAGATTCCATTGATACTTTCCGGAAGCTTTGGCGAACTACGCAGTAACCATTTCCATAGTGGACTGGATATTAAGACCCAAAGACGGGAAGGCATTCCTATTTATGCCCCGGCCGATGGTTATGTTAAACGTATTAAGGTCGCTCATTATGGCTACGGAAAAGCCCTTTATATCGCTCATCCTAATGGCTATACCACTGTATATGCTCATCTGCAAAATTATGCCGGACGGATTCAGGAATATGTAAAAACAAATCAATACAAAAAAGAAACCTATGAACTCGAGTTATTGCCCGAAGCAAATGTTCTCGAGGTTCAACGAGGTGAGCTCATCGGGTATACCGGTAATTCTGGTAGCAGCGGAGGGCCACACTTGCATTATGAAATAAGAGATGCAGCTTCCCGACCTATGAACCCTCTGTTATTTGGAATTGACATTCCCGATTCTAAACAACCAGTTGTGACCTCAGTATTTGCCTATCCAATCGGTGAAGACGCCCAGATAAATCAGTCGCAAAATGCAGTAAAGCTTCGGTTAGTACTTCAAAAAGATGGCTCATATAAGGCTGAAGATGTCACGGCCTGCGGGAAGATCGGCTTCGGAATAGCCACTATCGACCAACAAGATGGAGCCTCCAATAAGAATGGAGTGTTTCAGATTAAAACAAAATACAACGGGGAAGATAAGATCGATATCAAGTTTGAAAAGTTTTCTTTTAACGAAACTCGCTATCTCAACAGATACATAGATTATGAGTACTTTCAGAATAATAAGAGTCGAATACAGAAATTATTCAGACAAAGTAATAATCCGCTGAGTATTATTCAATACGAAAATGATAATGGATATGTATCTATAGAGGACGGATTTAACGCCAATTACATAATTGAAGTAACCGATTATAAAGGAAATTCAACAACTATCGTAATTCCTATTGAGGGAAAAAAACAAGAAATTCTCGTCCCAAAACGAAAAAACGAGACTGAAGACTATATTTACGCAGACCAGGCGACGTCTATTTCCAAAGGAAAATTTAATATTTACATTCCGGCAAATAGTTTATACGAAGACACTTATTTAGATATACGTGCTGTAGGGGATACATTACATTTTCATGAAGATATCATCCCGATTCACAGAAATATCACTATTACCGCTGACGCATCAAATTATAAAGAAGCCGATTTAGAAAAATTATTTCTTGGCAGACTGAATTATAAAGGTGAACCTTATTACAATACAACCAATCGAAAAAATAATAAACTCTCGGCAAGAACGAGAACATTCGGATCGTATACTCTTGTTGCCGATACCACTCCCCCTACCGTAGAGGCTGTAAACTTCTCGGATGGTAAATGGATCAGTAAAAATGGAACTTTGGAAATCAAGATAGAAGATGATCTAAGTGGGATCAGTACTTATAGAGCTACTGTTAATGGAAAGTTTATATTAATGGAATATAATTATAAAACAGACGTTCTAACTTATGATTTTGAAGATGACGTCATTTCTGAAACCGATAACAATTTGAAACTTATTGTTGTAGATAATGTGGGAAATAGTACTACATTTGAAGCAACTTTTTTTAGAAAACAACTCTAATTCTAGCTTTTGAAAACTACAATAGTATCTCTATTTCTAATTCTATTTATTTCTACAGCGACGGTGTTTGCTCAAAAGGCGACCTTAAGAGGTCTTGTTCTTGATGAAAACAACATTCCGATTTCCGGCGTCAATATTACCTATGGCTCCAATGGCGTTCAATCTAATCTAGATGGGTATTATTTGTTGGAAATTCCAGCTAACGAAGAAGTGGTTGTCACCTATTCCTACATTGGTTTAAAAGATGTTCAACTTACCATTACGTTGAAACCTAATGCCGATTATGAGTTTACTCCTGTATTAAAAATAGATGTTGAGCAAATTGGTGTAGTTGAGCTTTCCACTAAGCGAAATAAACGTGTTGAGGGAATTACGACTATTAGTCCGGAGGCAATACGAAAGATTCCCGGAGCAAATGCAGGTGTTGAAAACCTATTAAAGACTCTTCCTGGTGTAAGTGGCAATAACGAACTAAGTACACAATACACGGTTCGTGGTGGAAATTACGACGAGAACTTAGTATATGTAAATGAAGTGGAAGTATACCGTCCATTTTTAATTAGAAGCGGACAACAGGAGGGATTGAGTTTTGTAAATAGTGATCTTACAAGTAACGTCGATTTCTCTGCCGGCGGATTTCAAGCTAAGTACGGAGATAAACTTTCTTCCGTTTTAGATATCACGTATCGTAGACCGTCAGATTTTGGTGCGAGTCTTGATTTGAGTTTATTAGGCGCAAGTGCTTCTGTCGAAGGAATCTCTAACGATGGAAAACTCACAGGGATTGTCGGACTGAGATATCGTGACAACAGTCTCTTTGTAAATGCAAAACAAACTGAGACGAACTACCGCCCTACTTTCGCCGATGCACAAACTTATCTAACTTATAAATTCAATAATAAGTTTGAGCTGGGATTTTTGGGGAATATTGCAATCAATAACTACAGCTATCAACCATTAACCCGGCAAACAAACTTCGGAACTCTTACCGATCCAATAGCCTTACTGGTCTTTTATGAAGGTCAGGAAGAAGATAGATACGATACATATTTCGGGGCATTAAAAGGCACCTATGTAGTTTCAGATAATTATACGGCCAAACTAATTGGATCGATATATCAAACGCAAGAGCAGGAATATTTCGATATTTTAGCACAATACCGTTTAGGGGAAGTAAATACTAATATTGGTAGTGAAGATCTGGGGGAAGTAGAATTTACCGAGGGAATTGGATCCCAGCTTTCTCACGCCCGAAACGATCTTGATGCCTTGATTATAAATCTGGAACACAAGGGAAATCTCTCTTTGGCCGAAAATAAAATAGAATACGGAATTAAATACACCCACGAAGATATACGAGATCGCGTGCAGGAGTACGAAATTATAGATTCGGCAGGTTTCTCTATTCGACCTCCGTTTCCGGACCTTGCAAACAATCAGCCCTACCAGCCCTACACATCACCCATTGTGCCTTTTACTGAGATTCGTGCACGGAACGATGTCCAAATCGATCGAATATCCGGATATGCCCAATGGAGCCGTCGTGCGACAATTGGAACAAACGACGTATGGTTAAACGCCGGGGTTCGTGCTCATAATTGGACTGTTAGCGGGAAAGATATAGTGAGCAATACTCAAACTACTTTTAGCCCCAGAGTTCAGGCTACATTGAAACCTAAATGGGAAATGGATATGTTATTTCGTCTTTCAGGCGGATTGTACCATCAACCACCATTTTATCGTGAATTACGTGATTCAACCGGAGCAGTACGGCCGGAGGTCAAAGCACAGCAGTCTTTTCATATCGTCTTCGGAAATGATTACAGTTTCGATTTATGGAAGCGTCCTTTTACCCTTAATTCCGAAATATATTACAAACGTTTAACAGATGTAAATCCATACACCCTTGAAAATGTTAGAATAAGGTATCGAGCCCGCAACAATGCTGAAGCATTTGCCTACGGTGTGGATCTTAGAATGTCTGGAGAATTCGTCCAAGGAACCGAAAGCTGGGTGAGTGTTGGTTACTTGAGAACAGAAGAAAATATAGACAACAGAGGATACATCTTCCGCCCTACCGACCAACGTCTGAAATTTGGTGTGTTAGTGCAAGATTATGTGAAGGTTTTTCCAAATTTAAAAGGATACTTGAATTTAGTTTATAATACCGGATTGCCTGGTGGATCGCCAAGTTATGCCGATCCTTATGACTTTCAAACGCGGCTTCCCGACTATAAAAGAGCCGATTTAGGTGTTTCATACGTTATTGTAGACAGGGACAACCTGAGAGAAAGTGGTTGGCTAAAAGCTTTTAAGGAATTAACTATAGGTGCTGAGATCTTTAATATTTTTGACACCCAAAATTCAATTACAAATACCTTTGTTCGAGATATTTATACAAAAGTTCAGTATTCGATCCCGAATTATTTAACCCCAAGGATATTCAACGTAAGAGCAACGATGAAATTTTAATTGGCAATAAAGTCTTTCAGAAAAGAAACCACATAATCCACTTCATCTTTAGTATTAAAGCTACTGAATGAAAAACGGATAGATGGCTTCTCGCGATCTTCCTCAGGAAGGATTTCATTTAAAACATGCGAACCGTTACTACTACCGCTCTGACAAGCACTCCCCTTAGAACAGGCAATTCCGTTTAAATCCAACTGAAACAACAGCATCAGGGCCTTTTCAGCAGGAATAGGTAGACAAACGTTTAATAAAGTATATGTACTTCTCTCATTATCATCGCAAGCACCATTAAAACTAACACCGGGAATTTCTTTCAACAATGAATTTTTGAAATAATCTTTTAATTCGGTAATGTAAGCTCTTTCTTTATCTAGGTTTTGATAAGAGAGCTTTAAAGCCTCAGCCATTCCGGCGATCGCATATACAGCTTCAGTTCCGGCTCGCATACCTCTTTCTTGATCCCCTCCAAATATAAGAGGTTTCAATCCGGTATTCTTTCGAATAAAGGCAAAACCGGCACCTTTTGGTCCGTGAAATTTATGCGCCGCTACAGCAGCGAAATCAATTGGGATATCTGAAAAATCCAATTCGTAATGTCCAACAGACTGCACCGTATCACTATGGAATAATGCATCGTATTTTTTACAAAGATTTGCGGTACGTTTTAAATCAAGAATATTACCGATTTCATTATTAACATGCATTAGTGTCACCAAAGTTTTATGAGAAGTATCTTTCAGTAATTCTTCTAAATGGTCATAGTTAACGTGTCCACAGTCATCCAGATTTACAAAATCGATCTTTACATTATGCTTTTCATGTAATTGGTTGATGCAGTAAAGAACCGCGTGATGTTCAATTCTACTTGAAATAATTCGGGTAACACCCAGATCCCGTACACAACTATTTATAATCAGGTTATCGGCTTCTGTACCTCCTGAAGTAAATATAATTTCGGCAGCAGAAACATTCAAAAATCCCGCAATCTCTTTCCTTGCATTTTCAAGTAAAGATTTAGAAGACCTACCGTAAGAGTGTGTAGATGAAGGGTTTCCGTATTCAGTTTTTAAGACCTCAGTAATGCAATGAATTACCTCCGACCGTAATTCGGTGGTTGCTGCGCTATCGAAATATACTTTTTTCATGGGTGCAAAAGTACGTATTAAAATTGCTTTGTTATTAGTTTCGGTTGCAAAGAAATGTGTTACTTTGTAAAGATTCAAATCTTTCAGAAAAAATAATGAAAAAGTCCATATATATTTTAATTATAGCAATAATTCTACATTCCTGTAATGATGGAGATATAATTTTAACATCCTTCGATTTCGACAATGCTAATTTAGAAACTTGCGGGAGTCAGGATTCATATGTATTCTTTAAAATTAACAGTGCCGCTCAGGAGAGTATTTCGGCGAGTTTAACCGACGCCAATGGTTTTTTCCTTCAGACTGATACCATTGAATATGTATTAGACGGCACCAATAATTTCGTAAATTATCGTAAATACTCAGGAGCTGTTACTAGTAGCTATTTTTGTAGCAGCGTTCCACCCACCAGTCCGCTGGTTACCGTAGATTATTTTGCAAATTCCGGAATCGCACGGTTAACCACATCCACTACATTAAATGATAATGATAACTTAGAGGAAGTTATAGATGACAATATTGATACAGATGGAGATGGCATTCCTAATTATTATGACTTTGACGATGATGGAGATAATGTTCCAACAGCGGCCGAAATAGGGCCAGATCCACTTAATCCGAAAAATACAGATGCTGCTACCGGAGACATGATCCCTGATTATTTAGACCCGGATGATGACGGCGATGGTGTTTTGACTCGATATGAAGAAAATTTCACGCAAGATCTCAATCCCACAAATGATATTACAGATTCCAGTGTAGGACCGGACTTTTTGAACCCGGATGTTGCGACTACAGTAGTAATCGATGAATACAGGCAACATACCTATAGTTTAAGCAGCGATATTTTGCTGGTTCTTGAAAATTTAGTTTTAATAAATGAAAATGAACAAATAACTCAGGAGTTCCTGGACATGGGTGAAAAAATAAATGCGCTTAATGCTACTATCACAATAACACCCAATTTTAATGATTAGGGTTTTACATTCTGAAAGACATAAACTTCAGTTGCGCCTCTACCGTATTTTTGAAAATTAGCATCATTATATTGTAGATTTCCATATTGCCGGAAAAGGTATTCCAGTTCCGCCCTCAATACTCCTTCACCTACGCCGTGAATAAAAACAATTCGCTGAATTTTCTTCTTTATAGCAAAATCCAATTGTCTCTTAGCTGTATCAATTTGAATTGTAAGTATTTCATGATTACTAAGTCCTTTCGATTTTGGAACTAACTGATGAATATGAAGATCAACCTCCATAGGAGGTAAAATTCGATCCTTGGATTTGACTTTTACAGACTTTTTTGGTCGGTTTTGTGCTTTTTCAGACAAAATATCTGAAATATTTTCAGGAATGAAATCTTTTTTCGAAATCGAGCTATCGATGACGATTAATTCTTTAACATTATAATCTAAATTAAAACCATCTTCAGTGGTAATTGTTATGGAATCACCGTCAATATTGGCGACAACGCCATTAATATCATCGTCCAAAACCCCTATTTTATCGCCGATTTTCATTTTTTTGAAAGTTTTTTCTTGTTAATTTAATATTATTTATTAGTTTACAGCCGTTTAAATGCAGAAAAAAGCGCAATTTTTATATAAAATTACTGCTATTTCAAAAAAAATATATATTTTTATACCCTAAATTATAAGCATTTGAACCCCAAATATGATGTTTTTTAAACTGTGAAATTATGAAAAACCTACTACTTATTGCTGTTTCATTATTTACAACGGGAGCTTTTTCTCAGTTGTATGTCAAACCAAATGTATCGACTAGTACCGATTCTTACATTTATGTTAAAGATCAAGTCCTATTTGTTGAACAAGATATCAATCTTGTTGAAAATTCGTCTGGTGCAACCGAAGCTAGCATATATTTAAGAGATGAATCACAATTGGTTCAAGGTGTAACTAGTTCTGCAAATAGTGGAGACGGTTATATTTCCGTGATGCAAAATAGTCAATCTGATGCATATGATTACAATTTCTGGATATCTCCGGTAGGTAATTATGCAACTGCCAGTGGTAATGAGAATTTTGGAATGGGACGTGTAAACGACTCTATTACATTAACTAGCTCTAACCCTGCAACTATAGTTACTAATTATAATGGTAGTGCAAATCCGCTACGCATTTCAAGAAGATGGTTATACCAGTATCCTGCTGGTGGCCCTTGGAGCGCTATAGGAACAGCAAACGTTGTTGCTCCTGGTTATGGATTTAGTATGAAGGGTGTAGGTGTTACTGCTAATCCGAATCAAAAATACGATTTTAGAGGACGCGCAAATAATGGAGACATCTCTGTTAATATTCTTGAAGATGATTTAACATTATCAGGAAACCCTTACCCATCGGCAGTCGATTTGAATGCTGTATTTCATGATGCAAGTAATACCAGCATTAATTCCTTTAGATATTGGGATGAAGATAGATCTATTAATTCACATTATTATGTAGATAATAAAGGTGGATTTGGAGTTTGGGTACCTGCAACAGGTTCTTACGATGCAACACTTACAAATCCTGGTATGTACACCAGACCAATGTTTATGAATTTTGATAATGACGGAAATCCAACCACTACTACTGGAGTTCAAGGAGATCACGTGGAGAGACGATTCGCTCCTATCGCCCAAGGATTTATGATTCAAGGTGATCCGGGAACCGGAAGTACAACTGCTACATTTAAAAATAGTCATAGACTTTATAGAAAAGAAGGTGCAGCTAATAATTCAACGTTTAGAACTGCTCAAACTGTTGCGCCTAAAACAAACTCAATTGCGCAAGACCTACAAACAGTGGTTGTAGAAGATCAAAGAATCCCACACATGAGAATCAATGCTTATATGAACGAAACTCATATGAGACAAATGATATTGGCATTTTCCGATGAAGCTACAGATGGATATGATAGAGGATTTGACGGACTTAGTCCGATGGATGCAAGTTCAGAAGCTTACTTCCCGATAGGCGAAGGTGATAACGCTTACAACAACTATGTAATACAAGCTGTTCGTTTCGACCAGTCAAAGAAAATTCCTATTAATTTTGAATTATCTGAGCCTACAAGCTTAGTGATTACAGCTATTGAAGAGGTAAAGTTAACCACCGAAGCATATTTATTCGACAATGTTGCACTTACGTGGAAACAAATTACAGGTGGAAGAACTGCGCATACTCAATTAGATGCAGGAAACTATTCAGGTAGATTTTATATAGTATTTGTTGATGAGGGTGAAGAGAGACGTCAAGGAACTACTCCTACTCAAGAATTGAGAGGAAAAATTCTTGCAAACGTAGACTTCTTCCAAAATAACCCGGCACAGCAATTAGAAGTATCTAATCCTGATGGATATGATATCAAAGCAGCTCATGTATTCGACATGTCAGGTAAACTGGTAATTAACGAATCTAATGTAGGTGATAGTAGAAAATTCACATTCCCTACCGGAAACTTGAGTGATGGTATTTATCTAGTTAAATTAACAACTGTTGAAGATATTGTAATCGATTACAAGGTTTCGATAAAGAACTAAATTTCGTTAAGGTATGGAAGAATTCATGCTCCCTTGCCTTAATAAAAAAATATTTGGAATTGAATGTTTTGGCTGTGGCTTGCAAAGAGCCACAGCCTTACTTTTTAGGGGTGAATTCATTGCTGCTCTTAAAATGTATCCCGCTATCTATACCCTACTCCTTTTCTTGCTCTTTCTTATTTTCGATTTATTTATAAAAATAAAGTACGCTGAAAAGATAAAAATCTTCCTTCTAATATCGACCATTTGCATAATTGTAATTAACTTTATAATTAAACTACTCACTTAAAATTAATTTAATATGGAAAAAATTAAACTCAACCCCACCGTTACGTATATACTATCTGTTTTAGGACTTCTTTGTTGTTGTGTTGGAGGACTAGGAATTATACCTGCGGGGATTGCTTATTTCATGGCAAATGGAAAAATTAAAGAAGCAAACGTTAATCCAGAAAACTATGAGAACGTTAAAGCCATGAATACAGCTAAAACTATTGCACTCGTTGTTCTAATATTAAACGCACTGTATTTGATCTATACAATTTATACTATATCAACTATAGGTTGGGATGAAATGATGGAACAATCAAGAATGCGAATGGAAGAAATGGGTATTGAACAGCCATAAACTTAAATATTAGCATAAATAAAAAAGGCAGTCAATTGGCTGCCTTTTTTATTTATAAGTGAATCTCTAGATTTTATAATGCTCCGCTTATTTTTCGAATTCTTTTAGAGTGTTAATAATTATAGAAACGCAGTCTAGTAATTGCTCTCTATTCATAACCAAAGGTGGCGCAAATCTAATTATATTACCATGCGTTGGTTTGGCTAGTAAACCATTGTCACGAAGCTTTAAACATATATTCCAAGCTGTATCTCCTTCCTCCGCATCATTGATTACAATGGCGTTGAGAAGGCCTTTACCTCTTACCAACTTCGCAATCGTACTGGTCTCGATATATTTATCTAATTCACTTCGGAAAAGTTCTCCCAGCTGTTGAGCGTTTTCGGCTAATTTTTCATCCTTTACGACTTCAAGGGCCGCCATTGCTACCGCAGCCGCAATAGGATTACCCCCAAATGTCGATCCATGATTTCCGGGTTTGATCACATTCATAATATCATTATTCGCCAGAACCGCCGAAACCGGATACGCACCGCCACTTAAAGCTTTTCCTAAAATTAAAATATCGGGCTTGACTTCAGGAGTTCCACTGCAATCCTTATTGACACAATCACAATTCCCGCAGGTAGCCAATAGCCTACCCGTTCTCGCGATGCCTGTTTGTACCTCGTCAGCAATGAACAATACATTATATTTCTCACAAAGGGCTTTGGCTTCCCTTAAATAATTTTCGGAAGGAACATAAACCCCCGCCTCACCTTGAATAGGTTCAACCAGAAATCCAGCGATATTAGGATCACTTTCCAGTACGTCTTTAAGTGCGTTTATATTATCATATTCTATTTTAATAAAACCTTGAGTATACGGTCCAAAATTCTTTCTCGCAACCGGATCATTTGAAAATGAGATAATAGTGGTGGTTCTTCCGTGGAAATTATTTTCACATACCACAATTTGTGCTTTATTAGCGGCAATCCCTTTTTTTTCATAAGCCCATTTACGGCATATCTTCAATGCCGTTTCTACAGCCTCGGCACCCGTATTCATTGGAAGTAGCTTGTCGAAATTAAAATACTCACTCGCATATTTTTCATACTTTCCGAGGATATCGTTGTAAAATGCGCGAGAAGTTAAACTTAAAGTACGTGCCTGATTGGTCATAGCATCCACAATCTTTGGATGACAATGCCCTTGATTAACAGCCGAATAAGCAGAAAGAAAATCATAGTATTTTTTTCCTTCAACATCCCAGACATAAACTCCTTCTCCCTTATTTAAAACAACAGGTAAAGGATGGTAGTTATGAGCTCCATATTTGTTTTCTAAATCGATCGCTTTTTGAGAAGCTGTTTGTTCTAATACTGACATAATAAAATGTTTAAATGATAAGAAAATAAAAATTCCTGCTATACCTTTATTCTTTCGAGAGCTCGAAAATTCAGCGGAGGAGAGAAATCATCCTTGGGGTTGCAAATTACTAAATAATTCGGAATTTTTTTAAAGCAACTGCAATATTTAAACGTTCTTTTTATAGTATTTTTGCGCCTATGGGTAGAAGAAAAACAAACCGCGTCATTCTTGAGAATTTAGAGGTTATTGATGCCGGGGCTAAAGGTAAAGCTGTAGCGAAAGCAGATGATGGAAGAGTGGTTTTTATAAATAATGCCGTTCCCGGCGACATTGCCACAGTGCAAACAACAAAGAAGAGATCATCTTATTATGAGGGGACTGCAATTTCCTTTTCGGAGTATTCAAATAAACGCGTGGAACCTGCCTGTGAACATTTCGGAACCTGTGGTGGATGCAAGTGGCAAAATATGGGATACGAGTATCAATTGTTTTACAAACACAAGGAAGTGGAAAATAATTTGAAGCGACTTGGAAAGATCGATATTCCTGAACTACAACCCATTTTAGGCTCAGAAAATCAATATTTCTACCGGAATAAAATGGAGTTTTCCTTTAGTGATAGTAAATGGCTTACTTTGGACCAAATTAAGAGCGATACTATTATTGAAGATAAGAATGCCTTAGGTTTTCATATACCCGGGATGTGGGACAAGATCTTAGATCTTAATAAATGCTACCTACAGCGTGACCCAAGTAATGCGATAAGAGATTTTGTAAAACACAAAGCGGAAGAGCTGAGACTTCCATTTTTTAACGCTCGCAAACAAGAAGGTTTTTTGCGAACGCTTATGCTTCGTACTTCAACAACAGGTGAAGTAATGGTGTTACTCCAGTTTTTCCACGAAGACGAATCAGGTAGAAAAGCCTTGTTAGATGCTATCGCTGCCGAATTTCCGGAAATCACTTCCCTCCTTTATGTTATAAATTCAAAAGGCAATGATACGATTTACGACCAAGAAATATTTTGTTATCATGGTAAGGACCATATTTATGAGGAAATGGAAGGCCTTAAATTTAAAATCAATGCAAAATCCTTTTATCAAACAAATAGTGAACAAGCCTATGAGTTGTATAAAGTAACGCGTGATTTTGCCGGGCTTTCGGGTAATGAACTTGTTTATGACCTTTATACTGGAACCGGTACTATTGCCCAGTTTGTTGCTAAGAAGGCCAAGAAAGTTATTGGGGTAGAATCGGTGCCGGAAGCTATCGATGCTGCTATAGAAAATGCCGCTTTAAATAATATTGAGAATGTCGAGTTTTATGTGGGAGATATGAAAAAAGTCTTTAATCAGGATTTTATCAATCAACATGGTAGACCCGATGTTGTAATCACAGATCCACCCAGAGATGGCATGCATAAAGACGTCGTAGCACAACTCCATGCGCTCGGTGCGCCCAAAATTGTATATGTAAGCTGCAATAGTGCAACACAGGCACGAGATTTGGCGTTATTAGATTCAGTATATAGAGTAATGAAAGTTCAGCCTGTAGATATGTTTCCGCAAACACATCACGTAGAAAATGTTGTACTTTTGGAGAAACGCTAATTCTTTCAGAAATAATTCCGCAGAAAATTCAATGCTTAAAAAAACAATTCTACTATTTTCAATCTTAATGGCTTTCAACGGCTGTACTCGAGATGATATTTGTCCTGAAGGTAGCGAAACTACCCCCCTGCTCATAGTGGTCTTTAAGGATATTCTAGATCCAACCGCTGCCAAAGCAGTGCCAAATTTAACAGTAAGAGCAGATTATAATAACAATGTAGATGTCCTTATAGCCAGCAACATAGATTCTATTGCGATTCCCTTAAGAACCGGGGCAAACGATACCCGATTCCAATTTATTAACGAAAATGCCGGAGGTACATTCACCAACACAGACATTATTTCATTTCTCTATCAGAGGGAAGACATTTATTTAAATCGCGCTTGCGGCTTTAAGACAATTTACAACGAACTCAATTATAATTTGGTTGGCGATCCAAATAATTGGTTATTAAATATTCAAATCGAAACACAAACAGTTAAAGATGAAACTGAAACACACGTTACTATTTTGCATTAGTCTTTGGTGTGCGTCTTTTTCACTTTGGGCGCAGGAAGAAACAACAGTTGCTCTTGATACTGTTGTGAAAAACAACAAATACGGACTAAGAGTTGGGGCCGATCTCGCTAAACCATTACGTACATTATTGGAAAGTGGTTATAGCGGTTTCGAGCTGGTAGGAGATTTTAGACTTTCTAAGAAATTCTATGTTGCCGCAGAGTTAGGAACGGAAAAAAAAGACCGCTTTGAGAGCAACCTAAATTCGAGAGCCGCAGGAAGCTATATTAAGATGGGTGCCGACTTTAATGCGTATAATAACTGGTTAGGTCTCAATAACGCAATTTTTACCGGCCTGAGATATGGTTTTTCGACTTTTAATCAGGAGTTGCTGGCTTATAATATCTATGTAACCAATCAGTCGTTTCCTCCTGGTACCCGAGTAGAACCACAAAAATTTGATGGTTTAACTGCTCACTGGGCCGAATTGATAGTTGGTGTGAAAACTGAAGTGCTAACTAATTTATACTTCTCCATAAATCTTCAATTGAAGAGAATGATATCTGAAGACCAACCAGAGAATTTTGACAATCTGTTTATTCCTGGATTCAATAATACGAATGATTTTAGTGATTATGGCGTAGGATACGGTTATACGATTTCGTATCTAATACCGATTTTTAAGAAATAATTTGAAAATTATCAATACCCAGCTATTAGTTTCTTGGCACAGCATATAAATCTACTGCTTCTTAGCCTTTTTACTCCCTTCGTACATTTCGTATTTTACAAAGCGCGCCTCAAGTTTCCCGTTAAACAATTTTATCTTTCGGGACGGTCGCAGGCCAACATATTTTAGCGCCTCTAAATTTGACGTAATCATCCATGCCTGTGTTCCTGGATAACCATGTTTTAAGGTGCTTCCAATAGAAGCATAAAACTTCTCAATATCGTTAACAGTTATTCGCTCATCATATGGCGGATTAAAAACGAGCCATGTAGACTTGTCACCTTCCTTCTTAGTTTCGAAAAAATCTACTTGCTCCAATGTGATGAAGTCGTCTAAATTGGCACTTTTTATATTCTCACTGGCCTTTTTTAAGGCAACCACGTCTGTGTCATATCCATAAATCTTGAAATGGAAATCCCTGATTTTCTTCAAGGCCGCATTTTCTATCAATTCATAGAGGTCTACATCGAAATCGGGCCAGGTTTCGAACCCGAACTCATCTCTATTCAAATTAGGTGGAATATTGCACGCAATCATGGCGGCTTCCGTTAAGATGGTTCCTCCCCCACACATAGGATCTATTAAATCACACTGACCGTTCCAGCCTGAAAGCATTATCAAACCTGCGGCAAGGACTTCATTGATGGGCGCTATAGTGTTTGCAACCTTATAA
The DNA here is from genome assembly GCA_965367015.1 of uncultured Ulvibacter sp. GTDB lineage: Bacteria > Bacteroidota > Bacteroidia > Flavobacteriales > Flavobacteriaceae > CAXBES01. The sequence goes on along the minus strand of CBDUGY010000040.1, from coordinate 5,928 downwards.
CCCCGCTTGTGTAGTGACTGTCCGGAGCTATCTAACGATATTGTACAAATATTTCTATCGATATGCACATTTATACGTAGTGTAGGATGATCTAGGTCTACATCCGGTCGTGTACCCTCTTTATCTCTAAAACGGTCCACAATGGCATCCTTAGTCTTTAAAGCGATATATTGGGAATGTGTAAATTGTTTTGAAAATACGGTAGCATCAACAGCAAGACTACCATTAGCCTCCATATAATCCTCCCAGTTTATGTTGTAAACTTTTTTGTAGAGATCTTCTTCCTTAAAAACATTGAATGAAGTTATTGGTTTCAGTATTTTAATTGCAGTGCGACAACACAAATTTGCCTTGTACATAAAACCCATGTCACCTTCAAAGGAAACATTTCTGGTTCCTATCTCAACTTCAGAAGCACCTAATTTCCGAAGTTCTTGTGCTAACAATTCTTCCAGACCAAATAAGGTCTTCGCGACCATTTTAAAATTCTCTGCCATATTATTCCTCGTGAAAACACGAGCTCCATAAATTATTCCTGAAGTCTCTTCAAATAAAAAAACTTCTGTTTAATAAAAGAACAAAAATACAGTATTTTAGCAGTGCAAAAAGGCATCTATGCAAAAAGAAACGGATAATTGGTACGCTTCCTGGTTCGACACTCCCTTCTACCATATATTATACAAGGACAGGGATCATGCCGAGGCTGCACAATTTATGAGCACGCTTACTTCACATTTGAAGTTGCAAAAAAATGCACAAATTCTCGATCTCGCCTGCGGCAAGGGCCGTCATGCCCGATACTTAAATAAATTAGGATACGATGTAACCGGAGTCGATCTTTCAGAATCAAGTATTGTGTACGCCAAACGTTACGAGAATGAAAAGCTTCATTTCGAGGTACATGACATGTGCGTGCCATTTAAAAGACAATTTGACGCAGTCTTTAATCTGTTTACAAGTTTTGGGTACTTTGAATCTGAAAATGATAACCTTCGCACCATCCGGGCTATTAAGGAAGATCTAAAACCCAATGGCTACGGTGTGATCGATTTTCTAAATTCGGAATTAGTACTTCAAAACTTAGTCCCAAAAGAAACTAAAGTCGTAGATGGCATTTCTTTTAATATTCACCGTTTAATTAAAGACGGATACATCGTAAAAAATATAGAATTCAATTCCGAAGGTCGCCAGCATTTATACACAGAGCGCGTAAAGGCACTGACTTTAAGCGATTTTAGAGACTATTTCGATGAAGCGGGAGTCAAACTAAATAACTGTTTTGGTGATTATAAGCTCAATAAGTTCGATCCAAAATCATCAGAAAGATTAATACTTCAATTTAGCAAATGACCTATTTCCTCCTTTTTGCCGCAGTGGCTATTGGTTATATAATCGCAGTCCTCCTAAAGACCAAGGAGGTTTCAAAGATGTCGCTATACCTCGCATTTAGTGGCGCCTTTTTATTGGCAGTTACAGTTTTCGAATTGCTTCCTGAAGTATTTTTTAATTCCGGATCAAATAATATCGGAGTTTATATAATGGTGGGGATAATGCTTCAGATTATTCTGGAGTTCTTCTCTAAAGGTGCGGAGCACGGTCATGTACACATCCATGGAAAAGACAAGAGCTTTCCCTGGTTACTATTCATAAGTCTTTCGATACATGCGCTAATGGAGGGCTTCCCTATTTCCGAAGAAAACAATTTAATTACTGGGGTAATCGTTCATAAGATCCCCATTGCTATAATACTATCTATCTTTTTTATCAAAGCTAATTATCCTAAAACCACAACACTCTTGTTTTTGTTTTTATTCGCCCTAATTACGCCGCTGGGAAGCTTTCTTTCTAAAAATGTAGATTGGTTTACCGTTTACAGCACAGAAATTACAGCGATTGTTATCGGTATATTTTTGCATGTTTCAACAACCATCCTTTTCGAAAGTAGTAAAGATCACAAATTTAATCTGGCAAAACTACTCACAATCATTGCTGCGATTGTCCTCGCATATTTCTTGTAGTTATCAATTTTTTGCGGGCTTTTTCACCAAAACGGTATCAATTATAATCAATCTTCCCCTGGCTCAAAACCGGGCTATCAATACAAGTCCTCGCGCAACCTATGGTCACCACTCCGGGCTTTCCTTTCTATCCCTGCCCGAGCATCAGGCTATATTTTGACCAACATCACATGATATTAATCTTCCGAATTCTAACCATAAAAAAAACCGCCCTGCATTCGCAAAGCGGTTTTTATCATTAGAATTTAGAGAAAATAATTATTTCTTTACTGTCGGCCGTACTTCCATTTCAGCCTTGGCTTTTTCTTTATTACTGTCAATTTGATTTCGAGTAACATAGTTAACAGTAGGTAGTAACGGATCCGGAATTACTGAATCACAGATTCCGATAGACCAACTATCGACCGTTCCTGCATCACTACCAGCATCATCACAAACATTGAGTGTCCAAACACCGTTAACAGGTTCTCCTGCAAATGCGGCGGCAAATGTACCACCTTCCGCTTGGAAAATTCCTGTAAATGGCGCTGATGCTCCTACGGGAGTAGCTCCTCCATCTCTAAAAATCGTTCCTGTGTAGTTGTCTCCACTTCCTCCATTGTCTGTACTCAATTCTAATTGAGTTCCATTTGGAGAGGTCAAGAAAATTTCCAAATCAGCAGTAAAAGTATGTGTTATATTAATGGTTACATTGTCTATATCGGCATCAGTACCAATAGTTCCAGTAGCCGTTGAAGTTGCAGTAAAGTTGTCGGTAGTTGGACAAGAACCATCCGCTATCGCACCGGTCGTACCTATGAAAGTATTTGTAGTTGTTCCACATGTTGGCGGTGGTGGTGGTGGAGTAAATTCTTCAAGACAAAATCCAACCACTACATTTGAACCGGAGCTATCGAATATCTGAATATTCAAGACATCGTTTAAAGCCCAACCAGTGAATGTCCCAGATCCGAAGGTTCCTGTACATTCAATTTCAACACCTGCAGCTGTTCTGATTACAATACCCGGGCCACCTGCACCATTGTCAAAAGTTAAACCTAAAGAAGTAGCCGTCCAGGTAAAGAATTTATCAGGTCCGGCTGTAGCACACGTACCATCCAATCCACTGTCAGTATATCCATCGCCTGGAACATCAAATGTAAATGTATCCGTAGCACAGCCCGTCCCCTCTGGAGAAGGTATAATTGGTACAGCAAGTTCAAAAGTATCTCCCGGCGCCGCTGGTGTACAATTTACATTTAATATGAAAGAGCCGGTTGCTCCGTTAAATCCTGCAGCATATATTAGAAACTCTACACCTGCTGTCAAGCCTTCGTTAAAAGTAACGCTTGATTGCAGCCCACATGAGTCATCATTACCTGTGAGACAAGTTAAGGTTCCACATCCGTCGGTATAAACAAATAGTTTGGTGTCATAATTAGACCCACATGTATCTATGGTAACATTATCGGCATCACCTGTAGATGTATACACATACCATATTCCTGGTCCGTTAGGATCTGTTGATCCGCACCATGCTAATGGTTCACCTGTGTCTGTTGCAGCAGACGTAGTTGCTGTTTCAACAGAACCACATACTACAGCGATCGCATCCCCACAAAGATCATTTACTGGCGGCAGACACTGAGTATCACTTACAAAATTACCAGAAAGAGAACCATAAACAGGACTATCGTAAGTCCAGGTTCCACTAGCCTGTGAACAATCCCCTACTGTATCATAGGTATGAGTTCCAGTCCAATTAATTAAATTAGTTGGATTAACAGTAGTTGTTCCATTAATAGGGCAGTCCATAAAGGGTCCATTTGCAACACATGCGCCCTGAGAGTTTTCAGCAATTGTAGACGTATAAGTTGTTGAATCCAGAGTTATTTCTGTCATTATGGTATCTGTGCCAGAACCATCCCCGGTATAAACCATATTAAAAGTTTGAGTCGCTCCGGTTCCTAAAGTAGGGTGAGTTCCGCAAGCGAGACATAAATAGGTTCCGGTAATTGGTACCACCGGTGCTCTTGAAGTCTCCTTTGCCACCAAAATAGAAGACTCACTTCCATTTAACAAAATATTCGAAAAAACAGGATTATTCCCATCTGCATCAACAGAGAAATTTAGCACAACATCCTTAGTAAGTTCAGATGCTAAACGAAGGTTTGTAATGATTTGAGATTCAGTATAAACGGCATCACTTACTAAATTGTAAGTTCTTCCTGAAGTTAGTATTAATGTACCCTTTGCCGGTACATCATTTAAAATTTGAATTTCAATAATTCCGCGTTCTGCTGCGTCAAGAGTGGTGAATGCACCCTTATATATACCCATGCTGGAATTATCGTATTGACTTATGGTTGTAAGGTTAGCCGTTTGGTCAATATTTTGATCTTTAAGGTCGTCTTGAGTACAAGACAAAACTAAGATCGCCGTAAGCAATAAAAGCAAACTTTTTTTGATGTTCATAATGTAATTTTTAGTTGTAAGTGTTTATAAAGTGTTAGCATTCACAAATATAAAAATTACCTTAAGAAAACTTTAAGAAATCATGATAATGTTAAATTGGTAGAATGCTAGCTAAACTCATGCTTAACACGCTGATTTTTAGAGTCTAAAAAATGATCTTACAAGAAAAACAGCTCCTTACGAAAAATTTTTCGATATACTGTAGATTTTCACCGATTAAGTGATTATACGTAAAATAAAGACATAGTGTAGAATACTTCCACATAGAACAAAAAGATGCCAGATTACATGACTGTATTGAATTCTGTCCATTGCATAAAAAATAATACCGACCGTATATGCCAACCCGCCTCCAATAAGCAAATAAATGCTTGTAGTATCAACCGAAGCTTTTAATGCGGGAAAATCAAATACTATTAACCATCCCATAATTAGATATAGTAATACCGAAACAATTTCAAACTTGCCGGTAAAGAAGATTTTTAGAAGTGTACCTATAAGAGCTATTCCCCAAACAATCCAAAACAACACCCACCCTAAGCTGTGTTCTAAGGCGATTAATACCACCGGAGAATATGTTCCTGCAATCAGATAGTAAATACTAATATGATCTAATTTTCTATAAATATTCTTTCGCCTTTCATTTTTTTCAAAGTGATAAAGTGTTGAAACAAAATATAATACTGAAAGTGCTACACCATAAAGCACGATTGCAACCGTACTCAAAATTGTATCAAATGATTTAAAAGTAATTAAGATAACGAAGCCTGCTAGACTTAATAGAAAACCCACTCCATGGGTAATAGAATTCCAAAATTCTTCTGTTTGTGACTGAGATCTCATGATCAGTGTGGTTACTTATTTTGCACAGGCAAAATAACCGCGCTATACGTTTTATTTTTCATGCAAATTTACGGTATTAAAAAGATGTCACTGCTATCGCTGTCAGTATTAATTCTCTGAAGACGCGTTGCAAGCCTCTAGATTTTTGGTATTATTAACAAGGTATTCTCGACTTAAGTTAATCAAAAGTACAGATGCTGTAGAATTAGCAATAGATTATTTAAACAGCAAACCTCACTTGTGGAATTGGGCGTTACGTAAGAAAAAAAGACCCAACCAAATAATTGATTGAGTCTTTATAAGAAGGTGGGACATCCCGACCGTAAGGCTCGGGGCGGCTTCATCGATTGCCACTCAAAATGCAAAGCCCCATTTGATCAGCTTCTGAAAACAAATAATTAAGCTAAACAAAACTTCCGGCTCCATACCATTTAAACAGCATATCCTGCATTTTGTACACTAAAAAAAGTACAAAATGCAGGATGTTGCTACCACTTAACTTGCGGGGATGCTACTATAAAAAAAAAAGACCCAACCAAATAATTGATTGAGTCTTTATAATAAGGTGGGACATCCCGACCGTAAGGGTCGGGGCGGCGAGTTATCGATGATG
>CBDUGY010000039.1:0-23415 GCA_965367015.1 uncultured Ulvibacter sp. | reverse complement strand
AAGTTTTTCTGTTTCTGTATTCATCTTGGCACTTGCTACTACATTAGGATTTCAAGTTCTTTCTAATTTTGCGAACGATTATGGCGACGGAATAAAAGGAACCGATAATAACAACCGTGTCGGTCCGGCAAGAGCACTGCAGAGTGGTTTGCTAAGTGCGAATGAACTCAAAAAAGGTATGATAATCACGGCGGTTATAACTTTACTAATTGCCAGTATGCTGATCTTTGCAGCTTTTGGAAATGAAAATTTTCTGCTTTCTTTTTTGTTTTTTAATTTAGGTATTGCCGCAATTATCGCAGCCGTGAAATATACCGTGGGCAAATCGGCTTATGGTTATAGAGCGTTGGGCGATGTGTTTGTTTTTATTTTTTTCGGAATTGTAGGCGTTATGGGTTGCTATTTTCTCTTTACACAAAGTTTGGGGGATTATATTTTCTTACTCGCAATAACCATTGGGTTACTAAGTACAGCAGTTCTAAATCTCAACAATATGCGCGACCGGGAAGCCGACGCCAATGTAAATAAGAACACTCTGGCCGTGCTTTTAGGTGAGTCTAAGTCTAAATTATATCACGCTGCACTTATATTAGTGGCTTTTGGTTGTGCGTTTCTCTATTTATACCTAAATTCTAATGGCTGGAAAGACTATTTGTCATTAATTGCTTTTATACCTTTATTTCTGAATGTTAAGCAGGTATTTAAAGAGCGATCGCCGGTACTTTTAGATCCCGAATTAAAAAAAGTAGCACTAAGTACATTTTTGTTCTCAGTATTGTTTTTTGTTGTTGCTTTCTTTTAAATTTATACAGTTGAAAATTTTAGCGCAATGAAAATAACATTTTACGGACATAATAGCCTCTCACTTAAAATTGCAGGAAAAAATATTGTTGTAGACCCGTTTATTTCCGGCAACCCTATTTCGAAAGACAAGATCGATATCAATACATTAAAAGCCGATTATATTTTACTGACTCATGCGCATCAGGATCATATTCTGGATGCGGAAGCTATTGCAAATAATACCGGCGCAACAATTGTGAGTAACTTCGAAATTGCCAGTCATTATGAAGATAAAGGCTTTACAACGCATCCTATGAATCATGGTGGGAACTGGAAGTTCGATTTTGGGAACGTAAAATATGTGAATGCGATACATACGAGTTCATTCCCGGATGGGAGCTATGGCGGACAACCCGGTGGATTCGTTATAGAAGGTGAACACAAAAACATCTATATCGCAGGTGATACCGCACTCACTATGGACATGAAATTAATTCCGTTGCGAACCAAACTAGATCTAGCTATTTTACCTATAGGCGATAATTTTACCATGGGTGTCGACGATGCTATCATTGCAAGTGATTTTGTACAGTGTGATAAAGTTCTTGGAGTACATTACGATACTTTTGGGTATATAAAAATTGATCACGATCTCGCAAAGCGCAAGTTTTACGATGCAGGAAAAGATCTGATGCTGCTGGAGATAGGAGAATCTATCGAATTATAGGATATTTGTCTCTTGGATAAATCGATTGAGAATTTTTGATATTCAGAAATGCACAGATTTAGCATATGAAGAGTATTTTTAAATGACTCTCACCTTAAACTATTCAAGCAGTCCAGTATTTAACAAACTAACAATCCAACTTGAAAGCTTCCTATAGAAAACACATTCTAAATTTTAAGAGACCCAGTGGTACTTCCCGTGGAATTCTAAAAACCAAGGAGACGTGGTTTATAATTATATCTGATGGCGAGAAGTGGGGCATAGGTGAATGCGGATTGTTACGCGGACTGAGTATCGACGATACTCCCAATTACGAAGCAAAGTTACAATGGACCTGCGACAATATAAGGTTGGACGAAACTGTTCTATACCAAGCGTTAGCTGAATTTCCTTCAATACAATTCGGATTGGAAACTGCCTTCAAATCATTTCAAGCGACCGACCCTTTCGAAATATTTCCTTCAGAATTTTCCCGTGGCAATAAGGGGATCCCCATAAACGGTCTTATATGGATGGGCGATGAAGCTTTTATGAAAAAGCAAATTTCTGAAAAAATTGAGCAAGGTTTCAGATGTATAAAAATGAAAATAGGAGCGATAGATTTTAACACAGAAGTCAAATTACTAAAATCAATCCGTAACGAGTTTTCTGCCTCAGAAATAGAACTTAGAGTTGATGCCAATGGAGCATTTACTTCTTCCGAAGCGCTTGAGAAATTACAAACGCTTTCAGAATTAGATCTACATTCAATAGAACAACCCATCAAACAAGGTCAGTGGCAGGAAATGGCCAAACTTTGCGAAGAAACGCCTTTACCTATCGCTCTGGATGAAGAATTGCTTGGCATATTTTCCGAAGAGAGAAAAACAGAACTCATAAATACAATTAAACCACAATACGTTATACTAAAACCCAGTTTTATCGGGGGTTTTAATGGATGCGATTCCTGGATCAAAATAGCCGGCAAAAATAATGTCGGTTGGTGGATGACTTCCGCACTGGAAAGTAATGTGGGATTAAACGCAATTTCTCAATACACGTTTACAAAAAATAGTATATTGCCACAAGGTTTAGGGACAGGTGGTTTGTATACTAATAATGTTCCTTCGCCCTTAGAAATTAGTGAGGGATCAATTCATTATAGCAATAATAATCACTGGGATATGACTGTTTTAGAGCTAAATTTCTAAAAACAGCCACATTCAAATACCTAAAGTCGAATAGTACATGTATTTAGCACAAGCTTTTAAATTTAATCACGAGTGGTGGAGATATGCCATCGGTTTCATAATAATTTTCTTGGCATCACAACTGGGATCATTGCCGTTAATAGGAGCAGTGTTATTCAAAATCGTAAGTGATGGTGGTAATATGTCAGATATTGAAGATCCGGCGGTATTAATGACTACGCTCGACTCTAATCTCACCTTATTTTTAATGTTATTAAGCTTCGCAATTGGCTTGTTGGTGCTTTATTTTGTGGTGCGTTATTTTCACAAACAACCCTTTGTAACCCTGACCACTTCTCGTAAAAAAACGGATTGGGGGCGGTTTTGGTTTGGATTCGGACTCATCGCTGTGACTACTATTGTACTAACAACAATAGATTATGTAAGTAATCCGCAGGATTACGAATTACAATTCAATCTTGTACCATTTCTAATACTTCTAGTAATCGCTGTGATTTTTGTTCCGCTGCAAACTAGTTTTGAGGAGTATTTATTTAGAGGATATTTGATGCAGGGAATAGGCGTTCTTGCTAAAAACAGATGGTTACCTCTCATTCTAACATCAGTAATTTTTGGTGGACTGCACTTTTTCAATCCTGAAGTCGAAAAGCTTGGGAACATCATTATGGTCTACTATATTGGGACTGGTTTCTTTCTTGGAATTATCACATTAATGGATGAAGGCATGGAGCTCGCATTGGGTTTTCATGCAGGTAATAACCTTATCGCTGCACTTTTAGTAACTGCAGATTGGACAGTCTTTCAAACCAACTCTGTTTTAAAGGATATTTCGGAGCCCTCTGCGGGCATCGACGTGATCGCGCCCGTTTTAATAATATATCCTATTTTCTTAGCAATAATGGCTTTCAGATATAAATGGAAGGGTTGGGGTGAAAAACTTCTGGGAAGGGTTTCTCCACCACCACAGCCAATCGAAGAAGAAATTGTTTAAACCATAATCTTGAAAACAACCAATTACGTCCTTCACCCTGCTTTTACCTTCAACGGGTTACAATACGACACGGTAGATGAACTCATATTGTTTGCAAAAAACTTAGTGCGTGAAGGAGATGAAAATGAGGTGCAAATTGGAAAGTTTATTCAAAAGTGGTTAAACGAGAAGGATTTTATAAAAGTTAAAACTTCAGGTTCTACAGGCAAGCCTAAAAAAATAAGTCTTAGAAAAGAGAACATGATAAAAAGTGCTAAAGCTACCGGCGATTTTTTTAAAATTGGTGAGCGAACTTCTGCCCTTTTATGCTTGTCTGCCAATTATATTGCGGGTAAGATGATGCTTGTACGTGCTATGACGCTGGGTTGGGATTTACACGTAGTTGCGCCCGAAAAGGATGCTCTAGTGCAATACGATAACGACTATGATTTTGTAGCTATGGTTCCATATCAGGTTTTTCATTCTATCTCATCCTTATCAAAAGTTAAAAAACTGATTATTGGTGGCGGGGTAATATCCAAAAGCCTGGAAGAAAAATTACAGGCTGTCCCTACCGAAATATTCGCTACTTATGGTATGACCGAAACCATTAGTCATATAGCAGTGAGAAGAGTCAACGGCCCTGCCCGCTCTAACATATTTTCGGCATTACCGAATGTGAAATTTTCTACAGATAGCCGCGAATGCCTAGCTGTTTTTGCACCTGAGATTAATAAGGAAGTTATTGTAACCAACGATCTTGTTCATTTAATCAGTCCGACATCATTTGAATGGTTAGGGAGATACGACAATATAATTAACAGTGGGGGTATTAAAATTCATCCGGAGAAAGTAGAGGAAAAACTTTCGGATGTGATTGCCCTTCCTTTTATAATTGCTTCGGAAGCCGACGATGAACTAGGTGAGCGTGTTATCCTCGTGCTAGAGAATAAAAGTGGCGACGATGTACCAAATTATTCTGAGGCATTCGCACAGTTGGAGCCCTTTGAACGTCCGAAGAAAATTTATACCCTTTCCAAATTTCCATATACAGAAACTGAAAAGATAAAACGCAAAGATGTTTTAAGGGTTTTGGGAAAATATAAATAATCTAATAGTAATCCAAAAACGCCTGTGTCACAAATTCCTTGATGTATTGCGCTTTATCTGGTATTAAACTGGAGAGATATGGGTTGCTGTTTACATCCTGATTGGAAAGTGCTTTAAACAACATGGCCGAGGCAAAATACGTTCCTTCCATACTCGGGTGTACTCCGTCCGGACCCAACAAATTTGTTCCATTGTTCTCTTGCTGAAAGTCACGCCATCCAAGTCCAACAGGAATAATTTTGTAACCCGTCATGGCCGAAGCTTCAGTATATGCATCAAGTAACTCGTTTGTCATTTGTGGTTCACCGTCATAAGCCCAGGTGAGATAAAAGAATACTTCTGAAGATGTAACATCTAATATATTTTTAAAGGTCGTTACCGACGCAATCATTTCATCGGGATTTGTAGTGGCTACAATTCCATTCTCTTGTAACACAATATAGTCCCAATCCTCACTATTAATTTTATTCATAGTAGCCGGACTTCCTAAATGATCTGCCAGGGAAAATCCGGGGCTTGTGGCCCGAGATGTCGATGAAAGTACATTTATTTCTCCATTATCGTAAAATTCACCTACGTGAAAATCGACACCATCGTTAAAAAAGGTCAGGCTGTTGCCTATAAATAAAATCTTTACGATATTAGGTTCGTTAACCGGTTCCATCATTTGAGAAATCGCTTCTTTACTAGCATCTTTCGAACAACTAAGTGTTGCAAGCAGTAGCATTGTGATGGTAACAAATCGGTTCATATACATTAATTAAATTAGTTTAAAGATATGAAAAAGGAAAGAGTAATAATTTTATTAGTAATCGGTTGTCTCTTGCAATTTGGCCTTCTCTCTGCTCAAATTTTACCCGAACGTGATCGTGCTGAACTTAGGGATGCGCTACTAGCGGATAGATTTGATAATTTATTGCCCAAATTGATGGATGATACAGATATTGATATGTGGTTAGTTATTGCTCGTGAGTATAATGAAGATCCGGTTATGAGAACAATGCTTCCGTCTACCTGGCTAAACGCACGTCGAAGAACCATACTAGTCTTTTATAGAAACAAAGCTAACAACACTATCGAAAAACTTGCGGTCGCACGATATGATGTAGGTGAAAATATAAGTTCGGCTTGGGATAAAGAAAAACAACCCGATCAATGGGCGAGATTAGTCGAAATTATCAAAGAGCGTAATCCGAATAAAATTGGTATTAATGTTTCTAAACACTTCGGAATAGTGGATGGGCTTGTGAAAACCGACTACGATGAATTAATGCAAGCGCTACCTGCTGAATTGGAAAGTAAGATTGTTTCTGCTGAAAAACTGGCCATAGCCTGGATTGAGACGCGTACCCAAAAAGAAATGGATCTTTATAATACCCTGGTTGAAGTGACGCACAATATTATAGCCGAAGCCTTCTCACCCAAAGTAATCACCCCCGGAAAAACTACAACCGATGATGTGGTTTGGTGGATGCGCCAAAAAGTGACTGATATGGGCTTGGAAACATGGTTTCATCCAACTATTGATGTTCAACGATCTACAGAAGCACTTAAAAGTCATATAGAATCTTTCAGTAAAGCTAAGAAAGACGATGTAATCATACCCGGCGATCTATTGCACTGTGATTTTGGAATAACATATATTGGATTAAATACCGACTGCCAGCAGCATGCTTATGTATTTAGGAAAGGAGAAACTAAAGTTCCTCAATATCTTTCCGACGCATTTGCCAAAGGAAATCGAGTACAGGATATTTTTACTGATAACTTTAAAGAAGGTAAAACGGGTAATGAAATCCTATTGGAGTCGCTATCAGAAGCAAAGAAGGAGGGTCTCCGACCTTCAATTTACACACATCCTTTAGGTACTTACGGGCATAGTTCCGGAACAACGCTGGGTATGTGGGATTCGCAAGGGGGTGTACCGGTGAACGGCGATTACCCCTTACACACCAACACCGTGTATGCAATTGAATTAAATACGACAGTAAACATTCCCGAATGGGACAAGGACATCCGGATTATGCTTGAGGAAGCCGGTTTCTTTGGTGAAAATGGCTTCAGATATGTGAATAAACGTCAGGAAGCAATTAGAGCCATTAAAACATTCTAATGCTATTTCTGCATCTTTAAATACTTATCAACGGAGTGTTTGCCCGAGCCGTAGAATAAAAAGAAGATACATAATGCCATAACGGAAAGCGATATAACAAGATTAGTAGGGTTCATTACGCCAATAAAATTAATTAGCACAGCTCCAATTAAAACTGGGAGCTGAGCAATAATGGCCCAACGTGTTAATAGCCCGAAAATGATCAGAACACCTCCTACAAAATGTGCAGGCGCTATGTAATGTACTAAAAGCATGTCACCTAAAATAGGTTTCACCGGTTCGTATAGGTTCATGAGTGTTGGCAAATTAGACATAAAAAAGACTCCTTTATAAAAGAGGAAAATGCCTAAGGCAATGCGCAAAATATCGATGGGGTAGTAGCTATGTCTATTTGCCCATTTGTTTAAGGTCTTGATTCGTCCCATGGTTGTGGTGGTATTGATTAGACAATCATAAGGTACTCATTTTTAAATAAATAGCAATCAAAACTTCCTGATTTAATTTTAAGCAGAATAGGAAGTATCGCGCTTTTTATTTGATATTGAATAAAATCGAAGGGCTGCCAATAACCCTATTAAGGCGAATACCGCGAGCATCATGAACACATGCTGATGTCCTGTTTCTCCGGGGGAGGCATCCAGCAGGTAACCCATTGCGGGCCCGGCAAAGATATCCGGGGTATAACCAACCAGAGATATTAGTCCTACTGCGGTACCGGTAACTACCAATGGAATCTTTCCTTCTCCCATTGCTGCGAAATAAAGAGTTCGGAAAGCATATACCCCGGTGGCGGTTACCAGTAAAGAAAACAGAAACAAAAAATTCATATCTGGAGTAAGAATTCCCGAGGCAAATACTAATGCTCCTATCATCATCACAATAAAACCTAGAATCATCATCAAAGAGGCTCTGCTGCGATCTGCCAAAAATCCAATTCCAATTCCAACGATAGGTCGAATATACAGTAAATAAGTACCTACTTCAGCCGATTCAATTTCGTCATACAACATCACCTCTTTCGCATAGAGTGAAAATACGTCTGTAATTTTGTATCCCACATAAGCACATAGAATTATAATCATCAAAAGCCAGACGGCGGGAATCTTTATAACTATTTTGTAGTTCGCGAACGTTTCCTTCCAGGTCTTCCTAATGATCGAGTCGGAGCCGGACGTATTGATCTTCAAGAATGCTAGTATGAGTATACCTACAAAAGTGATAATGCCTGAAGAAACTAAAATAACGTATTTAAAAGCCTCCTTACGCTCTTCCAAGCCTGCCTCACTTAATTGAGATGTGATAAACATTGAAAAAATAATAACCCCTAAGGTTCCAAAACTTGCGGCTACCAGCCCTCGCCCCCCGTCTAAGAGTCCGAAGGCGAGTCCCTGTTTATCGGAACTTCCCCAAATTCTAGTGGCTTTGATCATTGCTGCCCAGAATAAAAATATAGTCGTGAAGCCCCAGTATCCGTAAAGTATCAAGAGCATATTAAACGAAGGAAAAGTCGCAAAGAATAATCCGCCGGCTGCCGTTAAAAACAAAGCTGTAGCTAGTAAAATTTTTGGCTGAAACTTATCCGCAAGACTGCCACCGAACAAGTATGAAACAAAAGCAACTACTCCATAAACCGAGAAGCAAGTTCCCAGTTCTAGATTGGTGAGATCGAACACATCTAAAACAGTAGGTCTAAATACGCGTGCCAGAACGAAGGGAAGAATAAATACCGCTTCTCCGGCTAAAATTAAAAGTAGTATCGTATAGAAAGGCTGCTTAATCTTTTTTACATCGCTCATGACTGTGAAAAGGTAAACAATTTTTAGAATTCAAACATTCCAAATTATTTTGTTCTCTTCTCTGTACTTTGGCAAATTAAATTTAGCGTTCCGACTTACATTTTAATTTATACTTGTATTACTCCTAAATTGAATTTCTTTTCGATAGGAGCGTGGTTGGCTGCTTCAATACCCATGGAAATCCATTTTCGCGTATCGAGGGGATCGATCACGGCGTCGGTCCAAATTCTGGAAGCCGCATAATACGGTGAGATTTGTCTGTCGTAGCGCGCTTTGATTCTGTCGAAAAGTTCTTTTTCAACCTCAGGGGTAATAGTTTCTCCTTTTTTCTTTAGGGAAGCGGTTTCTATTTGCAACAAGACTTTAGCAGCACTATTTCCACTCATTACGGCGAGTTCGGCACTTGGCCATGCAGCGATCAATCTTGGGTCGTATGCTTTTCCACACATGGCGTAATTACCGGCACCATAGGAATTACCGATAATTATAGTAAATTTTGGCACAACACTATTGCTTACTGCATTTACCATTTTGGCACCATCCTTAATAATTCCGCCGTGCTCGCTTTTGCTTCCAACCATAAAACCGGTGACATCTTGTAAAAACACTAATGGAATTTTCTTCTGATTGCAATTCGCGATGAATCGTGTAGCTTTATCTGCGCTGTCGCTGTAGATAACACCGCCAAATTGCATTTCACCTTTTTTGGTTTTAACTAGTTTACGCTGATTAGCAACAATCCCTACTGCCCATCCATCAATGCGGGCATAGCCGGTAAGGATGGTGAGACCGTAACCTTCTTTATATTCTTCGAAATCACTGTTGTCTACAAGGCGTTTAATTATCTCGCGCATATCGTACTGGTCGGCTCTGGATCTTGGAAGAATTCCGAAGATCTCTTTAGGATCTTCCTTTGGCTTCACAGACTTGTCACGATTATAACCGGCCTTTTCGAAATCTCCTATTTTCGAAACAATGTTCTTGATAGTATCAAGGGCATCTTTATCGTCTTTCGCTTTGTAATCGGTAACCCCACTTATTTCGCAATGTGTCGTTGCGCCTCCCAAAGTTTCGTTATCAATACTTTCACCTATAGCAGCTTTTACCAGATAGCTACCTGCCAGAAAAATACTTCCGGTTTTATCTACTATGAGGGCTTCATCACTCATTATTGGGAGATATGCGCCACCGGCCACACAGCTTCCCATAACAGCAGAGATTTGAGTAATACCCATACTGCTCATAACGGCATTATTTCTGAATATTCTACCAAAATGTTCTTTATCAGGGAAAATTTCATCTTGCATAGGGAGATAGACACCTGCGCTGTCAACAAGATAAATAATGGGTAATTTATTTTCAATAGATATTTCCTGGGCTCTTAGATTCTTTTTGGCGGTAATTGGAAACCAGGCTCCAGCCTTGACTGTAGCGTCATTGGCAACAACGATGCATTGTTTTCCTTTTACATATCCAATTTTCACGACCACGCCGCCACTCGGGCATCCACCGTGCTCCTCATACATTTGATCCCCCGCAAAAGCGCCGATTTCAATACATGGTTTTTTATCATCTAAAAGATAATCAATACGCTCTCGAGCTGTCATTTTACCCTTAGCGTGATGTTTCTCTATCCTCTTTTCGCCACCGCCAAGTTTAACTTTAGCGTATCGCTGGCGTAAGTCTGAAACAAGTAATTTATTGTGATCTTCGTTCTTATTGAAATTGATGTCCACTGGATTTTTTTAGTTTGCGCTAAAATACAAAAACTCAAAATATCTATGCTTTGCTTTTAGCGAAATAAAAATATATTCCTCGGAAGTATTTTCCTAGGTAAATAAAAATAATTGTTGTAATTTTGTTTACTCATTAATTGAAAAAGTATGAAAAAAGTTATTGGTTTTGCCGGAAGTAATAGCAAACACTCTATTAATAAGCGGTTGGTAACGTACACATTATCGCAGATGGAAGGTATTGAAAGTACCATTCTCGATCTAAATGATTTTGAATTACCCTTATATGGAATAGATTATGAAACGGAATACGGGATTCCCGACAATGCAAGACAGTTTTTAAAAAGACTACAGGAATCAGATGGTATTGTTTTGTCGTTGGCCGAACACAATGGGGCGTATTCGACGGCATTTAAAAACATTTTTGACTGGATGTCTCGTATTGACGGAAAGTTGTGGAACAATCGAACAATGTTGTTAATGGCTGCAGCTCCGGGAGGTAGGGGCGGTGCTTCGGTTTTAGAAATAGCTCGTAATAAATTTCCAAGAATGGACGCTAATATCGTTGCAGAGTTTTCCTTGCCTTTCTTCGGAAAGAATTTTTCTGAAGAGGGTGTACTCGATCGCGAATTAAGGAATAGTCTGGAAAATGCCATTGCAACCTTTAAAGAAAATCTTTAAAATCTGATGTTTTGGGAGATCTGTCGAAAGATATAAATACAACTTTTCCGAATAACAAGGTCAAGGCTTTACTGAATATAATTTATACAGGAAACTGGATAAATAGCAAACAGAGTGAATTTTTTAAACCCTTCGGAATCTCCCCTCAACAGTATAATATTCTTCGAATATTACGTGGTGCGGGAGAAGCCATATCTGTTCAGACTATAAAAGACAGAATGTTGGAACGGGCACCTAATGCTACAAGGCTTATGGACAAGTTGTGTGCAAAAGATCTCATAAGGAGGATAGCCTGTGATACAGACAGACGCGTTGTACATATAGAAATAACTAAAGAAGGTTTAGATCTGCTAAAGCAGATAGATGATAACCGTATGGTCGATCTTTTAAAGAAACTAACAGAAAAAGAGGCCGAAATACTGAGTAATCTGTTAGATAAGTTGAGATAAATATTAATAAACAATGTAGAAGTTCGCGTTTAAGCGAACAGAAAGGAAATAAAATGAAACCAAATAGTATTAATACAATAGGCAGAAGTGATTTTGTGAACATGGGGCCGGTACGGCTGCGTCAACCAATTCCAACCCAGGATTTACCGATGGTAGATCCGTTTGTGCTTTTACATCATTACGGACCTTATGAGATCAGTGAACTGAATAATCCCTTTGATTTAGGGCCTCATCCACATCGCGGATTTGAACCGGTCACGTTTTTAATTGAAGGGGAACAATTGCACCGTGATTCTTTAGGGAATGAAAGCGTTGTGAAATCGGGAGATGTGCAATGGACAACCGCTGGCAGAGGCATTATACATGCAGAGGGTCCTACGAAAGAATTTGTAAAAAAAGGTGGAACCCTGGAAGGTATTCAATTATGGTTGAATTTACCGTCGGATAAGAAAATGATTCCGGCTAATTATCAGCATGTTCGCAATGAACAATTTGAAGTGGTTACATCTGAAGACGGCAAAGTGAACCTCCAGATTATCGCCGGTAGTTTAGAAGATGCCAGGGGAATGATCACAACTCAAACTCCCGTAAATGCATTTATGATAGATGTTAAGTCGGGAGGAAAGTACGATTTGGCCATCCCCGGAGAACATCAATCTTTACTTTATCTTTTAAAAGGAAAGGTTGAGGTGAACGATGTCGCTCTGGCAAAGAACGAAGATCAATTACTTACTTTTAATCAAGATGGCGATGGAGTATCCTTACTCGGACTTCAGGATAGTAAGCTACTGTTTCTCTCAGGAGTACCTATTGACGAAAAAGTTGCAAGTTGGGGTCCTTACGTCATGAATTCGCAAACTGAGATTATGGAGGCACTTCGTGATTATCAGAGTGGTAAGATGGGTTACCTGCCCGCATAACAATTAAGCGCCTTTAGGGGTGCTTTTTTTATATAAATATCCGATATTTGTTTTACAACTCATAAGCCATTGCGAAGCTCAAATTTGTATCTTCTGGTGAGAAATAATGAGTTGTAGAAATATAATTGAATCTATAATTGCGTTGGTTTCGAACATTCTAATTGATGTTCGGGCAGGGATAGAGGCGATATCCTCGCAGCGGCTGCATAGGCAACCGATACGAGATAAAGCCGAAAGCCCGATCACGCCCGCAGCGGCGTGGGGCACGCATAAAAAAATAAACTATGGGGATGAATAAAAATACTGTACTGGCTTGGGCCACTTTTATAATGATTCTAGTAGGTGTAGGTTTAATAGCTTTGGGTGCTTTTAAATACGACGATGTTGCCGGATGGGGATTTGCTTCGGTTGGATTCGGCTTCTTCGCGATTGCATGGGTTTTCAACGCATTAAAAGGTAGAGTCTAAAATTAAATTCATTAAAAAATTATGTCTGACGATAAGAAAGTGATCTTTTCGATGTCCGGGTTGACGAAAACGTTTCAAAACGCACAAACGCCGGTCTTAAAGAATATTTATTTAAGTTTCTTCTATGGCGCCAAAATCGGTATTTTGGGTCTCAATGGAAGTGGGAAATCGACCTTGCTAAAAATTATAGCGGGAGTTGAGAAGAATTACCAGGGTGATGTAGTTTTTGCTCCGGGATATTCGGTGGGGTACCTGGAACAGGAACCGAAATTAGACGATGAAAAAACCGTGATGGAGATAGTTCGAGAAGGTGCTGCCGAAACAGTTGCAATCCTTGACGAGTACAACAAAATCAATGATATGTTCGGGTTGGAAGAGGTGTACAGCGACGCAGATAAGATGCAGAAATTGATGGACCGGCAGGCGGTGCTTCAGGATGAAATTGATGCTGCGAATGCCTGGGAGCTTGATACCAAGTTGGAAATTGCCATGGATGCGCTGCGGACTCCTGATGGAGATAAAAAAATTGGTGTGCTTTCCGGGGGAGAACGTCGCCGCGTGGCTTTATGTCGGTTATTACTTCAGGAACCTGATGTTTTACTTCTGGATGAGCCAACTAACCACTTGGATGCTGAAAGTGTACACTGGTTAGAGCATCATTTGGCACAGTACAAAGGAACAGTAATCGCTGTGACTCACGACAGATACTTTTTGGATAATGTCGCTGGCTGGATCTTAGAGCTTGATCGAGGGGAAGGGATTCCATGGAAAGGAAATTATTCTTCTTGGCTGGATCAAAAGTCGAAGCGGATGGCACAGGAAAGTAAAACGGCTTCTAAGCGTCAGAAAACTTTAGAGCGAGAACTGGAATGGGTGCGTCAAGGTGCGAAAGGCCGGCAAACGAAGCAGAAGGCGCGTTTGAAGAATTACGATAAATTAATGAGCCAGGATCAGAAGCAGTTAGATGAGAAGTTGGAAATTTATATTCCGAACGGACCGCGTTTAGGAACCAATGTGATAGAAGCTAAGGGAGTAAGTAAAGCATACGACGACAAGCTACTTTACGACAATTTGAATTTTAATCTTCCGCAAGCTGGAATTGTTGGAATTATCGGTCCGAATGGCGCCGGAAAGACAACAATTTTTAAAATGATAATGGGGGAAGAGACCCCCGACAAGGGTGAATTTACCATTGGTGAAACGGCTAAGATTGCTTATGTAGATCAGGCACATTCGAATATAGATTCAGATAAAACGATTTGGCAGAATTTTAGTGATGAGCAGGAATTAGTGATGATGGGAGGGAAGCAAGTTAATTCGAGAGCTTATTTAAGTCGATTCAACTTTAGCGGAAGTGAACAAAATAAAAAGGTGTCATTACTGTCGGGGGGAGAACGCAACCGATTGCACTTGGCAATGACTTTAAAAGAAGAAGGCAACGTTTTATTACTCGATGAGCCAACAAATGATCTTGATGTAAATACGCTTCGTGCCCTGGAAGAAGGTTTGGAGAATTTCGCGGGATGTGCTGTGATAATTAGTCACGACCGGTGGTTTTTAGATCGAGTATGTACACATATTCTCGCATTTGAAGGAAATAGTGAGGTATATTTCTTTGAAGGAGGCTTCAGTGATTATGAAGAGAACAAAAAGCAGCGTTTGGGTGGCGATCTTATTCCTAAGCGTATTAAGTATAAAAAGCTAATCCGCTAAGAAACATCATTTTTTTAAAGAATGGAAATTTTAGCGATAGGGTATTTTTAAGCGATTCAGTAAGATTTTTCTCTGACTTTTTCAGCTCAGTCTCATTTTTAAAAGTAGCATATTTCTCAAAGCTCTTGATTTGTTCATCGGAAACTTTTTTGGTTAGAAGAACTTTGTTTTTGATCTTAATACCTTTATGGTTTTCGGAGATTTCATAGCTTAATAGCGTATGCGTTTCCCTACTAAGTTCGTCAATAGTTTCCTGGGAAATTTCTGAACCTTTCTTTTTCTCTGAAGTCATTTGTGGCTTCTCCATATCACTTTTTTTGATTTTACAGTTTCTATAGCGCCATAAAGTTATTCTGAATTCAGATAATTTGGTATACGTAATTATACGTATATTTTTAAAAAATTTCTGCCTGGTATTCTGAGGTGAATTACCGATTAGAATTTTTTAGAACTCTTAAAAAACGCTAACTTTAGGCTTCAAAAACCCTTAGTATGCAACGTTCAATACAAATCCTGAGTATTCTTTTCCTTTTTGTTTCTACGCACTTCTTGGCACAGGTTAAAACCAATTTAGAATATCTTGATGTTTTCCAATTGGAATATACCGCAGACCCTCAAATATCTCCAAAGGGTGATTATATAGTGTATCAGCGGATGGGTTATAATATTATGGAAGATAAAAGTGAAGGAAGCCTTTGGATTCTAACCAGTGATGGTAGCTCACATTATAAACTTACAACACGAGAAGTAACGGAAAGCCAAGCAACCTGGTCGCCCTCAGGAGACAGGATCGCATTTACGAGCAAATCAGATAACGGGAATGAGATTTATGTTTACTGGATGGCTTCAAGAACTCTGGCTAAATTAACACAGTTAGATGGAAGTCCGTCATCCCTAACTTGGTCCCCAGATGGAAAACACATTGCTTTTACCAAGAAGGTCAATGCAAAGCCACCGGTGATTGCTAAGATGCCTGAGAAACCCAAAGATGCAAAATGGGCCGATGCGCCCAGAATTACAGATCGTTTAAAACATGAAGCAGATGGTTCCGGTTATATAAAACCCGGATTTACGCATATTTTTACAATTTCTTCGGAAGGAGGAACGCCTCGTCAGATTACGAGTGGCGACTTTAATCACAACGGAAGCCTCTCTTGGGCGCCAGACGGAAATAAGATCTATTTTTCAGCCAATAGAAATGAAGACTGGGAGTACGATTTCAGAAATAGTGAGGTCTATTCGGTCAATCTAAGTAATGGAATTATCGAACAATTGACAGATCGTAGCGGTCCGGATTCATCTCCTATAATATCCCCCAATGGAAAACATATTGCATTCGTCGGTTATGAGGATAAGGTGCAAACCTATCAGGTGTGGAAATTACAACTTATGGATCCAAATGGGATGAATAAAAAAGTTATTTCTTCTGGCTTGGATAGAAGTATTAGAGATGTGGTTTGGGCTGCAGATAGTAGAGGATTCTACTTTATGTACCATGATCTTGGGCTTACTAAGATCGCCTATATGGATCTCAACGGAAAGGTTACCGATATTGTAAACAATGTAGGAGGAACAACATTGGGACGACCATATGCAAGTGGAAGTTATAGCGTTTCCAACAATGGAAAGATCGCTTATACTGTCTCTCGAAGTGATCGGCCCGCCGATATAGCCGTTGTTGAAAAAGGTAGTCGGGCGCAACTCTTAACCCAGATTAATGAAGACCTTCTCGCATATAGAAATCTTGGTGTTACAGAAGAGATTTGGTATACCTCTTCAGTGGATGGTAGAAAGATTCAGGGCTGGATAACCTATCCCCCTAATTATCAAAAAGGGATGAAAATGCCATTGTTGGTTGAAAATCATGGCGGACCAATATTAAATTACGGACCCCATTTTTCAGCTGAAATTCAGTTATATGCTTCCGAAGGTTATGCCGTCTTTTATCCCAATCCGCGTGGAAGTACCAGCTACGGAGAGGAATTTGGAAATTTACTTTTTAATAACTATCCGGGAGAAGATTATAATGATGTGATGGATGGGGTAGATGAATTAATTAAAAAAGGAATCGCCGATGAAAACAGATTGTATGTTACCGGGGGAAGTGCAGGAGGAATAATGACGGCATGGATTATAGGTAAGAACAATAGATTTAAAGCAGCTGTTGTTGCAAAGCCGGTGATGAACTGGATAAGTAAAACTTTAACAGCCGATAATTACTACGGTTATGCAAACTCCCGTTATCCCGGACAACCTTGGGAAAATTTTGAGAATTATTGGAAATTTTCACCAATATCCTTAGTGGGGAATGTGGAAACTCCAACTATGGTAATGGTAGGAATGGACGATTTACGAACTCCTCCTAGTGAGGCAAAACAATTATATCATGCATTGAAATTAAGAAAAATTGAGACTGTTTTGGTTGAAATTCCTGATGCCTCTCATGGAATAGCTTCGCGCCCAAGTAACCTTATCACAAAAGTTGCGCATACTCTCGCATGGTTTGAAAAGTTTAAATAGATTCTAATTCACCGAAAATAAGAGGAATTGTTAAAAGATAATAAATAAATGTAGAGTCCTGCTTTTTTAATCTGAAGGCGTATGCTTTATACCAATCGATTAACTCTTTTCAGGATACCAATCCAACTGTACTACTTCAATATCTTTGGAAGCCGAGGATTTCTTGATTAAATCTTTAAAAAGGCCTACATCGCTCAAACCGTCCGTACCTCTGTAGTGATAAGGATACACTTTCTTAGGCTTGAAGTCTACCACTGCAGCCGCAGCACTTTTAACGGGCATCGTATATGGAAGGTTCATGCAGACAAAGGCTATATCGATATTTTGCAAAGATCTCATTTCGGGAGTATCCTCGGTATCGCCTGAGATATAAACGCGTTTTCCGCCCTTTTCGATTACATAACCGTTTCCTCTGCCTTTTTCATGAAATTTTAAAGCTTCTTCACGTAAATTATACATGGGGATGGCTTCAATAGCAAAGTCTAAACTTTGAGTGGTTTCACCATTATTTAAAACGGAAGCCTTTGTTTTTAACGCTTCCGGCATTTTATCGAAAACGGCTTTTGGAGCAATGATCTTTGTCTTACCTGCAAGCACTGCAGCAAGGGTTTCATTATTTTGATGATCACCATGAATATCTGTTACCAGAATTAAATCCGGCTCCGGTTGTTCGTTAAATGCGGCAGCACCACCAACCGGGTCCACATAAATAATTCTACCATCCCAATCTAAAACCATTGTCGCGTGCGAGATAGGGGTGATCTCGAATGAATGTTGTACTGGTGTTCCTTCTTTCCCTACTTCGGAAACTTCCTTGGTGGCTTCAGCAACCGGGTTTTCTTTTGTCGTTTCATTTTTACATGAAACAAAAATTGTTAATGCGATAAGTAATAAACTGATAGTTTTCATGGTGATTAATTTAAATTGAAATTACAACTATTTCAGAAGATCAAACTTCTGTTTTGCAATACTTTAAGAAATTGAAAGTTCCATTTTAATGTTACTGCGTTGGTACGGACTATCGGCTTCAACCGGTATTTCAATAAAACCGTATTTGCGATAGATATAAATCGCATTTTCAAGAATTGTATTCGAATACAGAAATAACTTCCTGAAGCCCTCTGCTTTGGCAAAATCGATACAATACTGCATTAATTGCTGTCCGATTTTGTTGCCGCGCTGTTCGGGAAGTACCGCCATTTTTGTAAGTTCAAAAATGCCTTTCTCAGCTTTTATTAAAGCTACGGTTCCCAATACCTTTTCGTTTTCCATCATAAAGAAGATATATCCTCCGGGTTTTATTATGTAGGCATCCGGTTTACTTAAAACTTCTTTGTCAAAATCTTCTACATAAAAATATGTTTCTAGCCATTCTATATTTAAATCGTAAAACGCCTTGGCATATTTTGGATTAAAAGCAACTATCTTCATCTGGAAATTACATCTGAAATAATATAGGCAATTGTCTTCGAAACCTGAGTGGGGAATAAACCTAAGCCTGGTGCGCCTTCACAGATGTGAAGGTAAGAGCAGTTCTGGTTTGCCGTAAAATGATCTATAAACCTTCTCGCTTCGGTAAGGGTAAAACCGCCGGGTGTCATAGCACTACTTCCCATAGAAGCAATAGCATCCATATCTAATTCAAGCCCGAAATTTGAATCACAGCAATGTGCTTCAGCCTGGCGAATAGCTTCAGAAAAAGTGATTTTTTCTCTAATGGAAATATCTTCATAAAGATTGAATTTTACGCGTTCTCGGTTTTTTTGTATAGTATTAAATACTGTCTGAGAGGTGTAGTTCTGGTGCAATCCGAAGATAAAATAATTCTTCAGATAGCCCTCCTCGAAGGCATATGAGAATCCATTTCCACTATGTCGGTGTTCTAAAGCTCTAAAATCGGTATGTGCATCAAAATTTAAACAATTAATACTTTTATCGTGAGCCCGACTGGTACCTCTTATGTTTCCGTAGCTATTGTTATGACCGCCGCCGATAATTATAGGGAACTTGCCGGCCGTAACAATTTTTGTCATGACTTCTGATACTTTATGATCTATCTGTATCACCAACTCGCCCAACTTTTCGACATAATGCGGGTCGTCTTTGTTAAGATCATTCGCTTGCTGCATTTGTAATTTGCAATTTATATCCCCTAAAATAAGTACCCGTTCAGGATTAAAATAGTGATTGGCTTGTATATTGCAAAGTGCACGCAGAGCGCCATTCCATGCTTCGGCAGCGCCGGGATTGCCGTAATTGGCTCGAACACCAATATCTTCGGGTATTCCGAATATTACATATTTTACCTTACTTTTTCTTAAGTCATCCCAACTAGAGAAACTCTGCAAGAGCTCACCGAATTTAGTTTCCCCGGCACGTTTATTCACAAAAGCAGAAATATTGTCAGAAGTATAGATATTTAATGCGTTCATTTTATAATTTCTCCGTTAATTATTACTTCATCAATTAAGTTACTTCCAAAAGCATAGGGTAAATAGCCGTAAGAAGGCACTTCCTTGGTGATGATAAGGTTTGCCTTTTTTCCTTTGGTAATACTTCCATGTGTCGCACTCAGCCCCATCGCATAAGCGCCATTAAGAGTTGCTGCATTGATGGCTTCTTCAGGAGTGAGCCGCATCTTAATACAAGCGGTAGCTACCACAAAATTCATATTTCCACTTGGGGTAGATCCCGGATTATAATCGGTTGCCAATGCGAGTGGCAGTCCGGCGTTTATAATATCTCTTCCCGGAGTATATGGAATGCTCAAAAAGTAGGAACAGGATGGCAATGCAACGGGCATGGTATTGCTACCTTTTAACGCCTCAATATCGTCTTTGGTAAGTACTTCCAGATGATCAACGCTAAGAGCATTGTGCTTAACTCCTATGGCAATACCGCCGAGAGCTGTAAATTGATTTACGTGTATTTTCGGGATAAGGTTATATTTTTTTGCTTCGGAAAGGATTCTGTCGGTATCTATGACCGAGAAATAACCTTCCTCACAGAAAACATCTATATATTCTGCAAGCTGTTCTGATGCTATCTTCGGAAGCATTTCATTACACAACAAATCGATATAGCCTTCTTTGTTGTTTTTAAATTCTGTTGGAATGGCATGCGCTCCCAAAAATGTAGTTTTGACTGTTATGGGATAATTTTTTGCGAGTTTTTTGGCTATTCTAAGCATTTTTATTTCTGCGTCGGTTGTGAGGCCATAACCGCTTTTTATTTCAATGGCACCGGTTCCCAGCTGCATTACTTCTTCTAATCGAGCTGCCGATTGTTGATAAAGATCCTCTTCAGAAGTATTCTGAAGTTTCTTTGCGCTATTAATAATGCCACCTCCTTTTTCTGCTATCTCCTGATAGCTGAGTCCGTTAATTCTGTCTACAAATTCCTGTTCCCTATTTCCTGCATAAACAATGTGTGTATGTGAGTCGCACCAAGCCGGGAGTACGATTTTTCCGGAGCAATTAATTATTTTGTCTGCAGTGGTATCTCCCAGATTTTCCATCTTTCCGAAGTCAGAAATAGTATTATGTTCAAGTAGTAACCAAGCGTTTTCCAGCAACGGAAGATCTTTCATCTCTGAACCACTGACCTTTGACACGGAAGCTTCTCGAATTTGTAAAAGTTGTTTGATATGAGTGAGGAGTATTGTCATATCTCAAAGATATAAAAAAAGACCTCTCAGCATCGTAAAAGCTAAAAGGTCTGAATTTAAATTAATATCTTAGAGCTTCCTTAAAGTATATTGTCATGGAGAAGAAAAATTTAGGAATCAATACTATTTGCGCTCATGTTGGTGAGATTGAAGATGAACAATTTAAAGGGGCTATCTCACCTTTGTATATGTCTAGCTCGTATGCGTATGAAAATGTGGATGTTAAGAGGTACCCGCGTTATTTCAACACACCAAATCAAGAGGCTTTGGGTAAAAAGGTTGCGATGCTGGAGAAGAGTGAAGCGGGCATTATTTTTGGAAGTGGAATGGCTGCTATTAGCACCTCTATGTTGGCGTTTTTACAAAAAGGAGATCACGTTGTAGTTCAAAAAACAATTTATGGTGGGGCTTATAATTTTATAGTTGAAGAGTTTCCCAAATACGGTATTGAATTCGATTTTACCGATGGCTTCAATGAAAGTGATTTTGTCTCAAAAATAAAGAAAAATACCAAAGTGATATATGTCGAAACGCCCTCGAATCCTCTTATGCTTATTACTGATCTTGAAATGATCGCGAATCTGGCTAAAACGAAGGGATTAATTTCTATGATCGATAACACGTTTGCTTCCCCTATAAATCAGACACCTGCCGATTTCGGCATTGATATAATGATTCATAGTGCTACCAAGTATATGGGAGGACATAGTGATATATGTGCTGGAGCGGTTGCTGCTTCCGAAGAGCATATTACGAAAATATGGAATGTAGGGAAAAATTTGGGAGGTAGCCTAAGCGATTATACGGTATGGTTACTGGAGCGAAGTATGAAGACCATGGCAATTCGAGTGAAAGCTCAAAATAAGAATGCGAAGAAAATGGCGAAATGGTTGGAGGCCCATCCATTGGTCACCAAAGTTCATTATCCGGGTTTAAAAAGCCATCCCGATTATCTATTGGCTAAGAAACAAATGAATGGGTATACAGGTATGGTATCTTTTGAGCTTTTAAAAGATTTAAATGCCGATGCTTTCATGAAAGCCTTGAAGCTTGTAAAACAGAGTATGAGCCTGGCCGGGGTTGAATCTACAATTCTCTCGCCTACTAAGACATCGCACGCTTTACTTTCGGCTGATGAAAGAGCTCGCCAAGGCATAAAGGATGGATTATTACGTTTTTCGGTTGGTATCGAAGAAACTGCCGATTTGATATCAGATTTTGAACAGGCTTTTGAAATAGTTACAAAAAAACAATTAGTATAAATTAAAGCGATTCGCTTACGTAGGATTAGAGATATGAAATTAGACATACTAGCTATTGGAGCCCATCCCGATGATGTAGAATTAGGCTGTGGGGCGACCATTGCTAAAGAAATAAGCAGAGGTAAACGAGTTGGTATTTTAGATCTTACCAGAGGAGAATTAGGTACTAGAGGTACAGCTAAAATCAGAGATGAAGAGTCGGAAAAGGCGGCAAAGATCTTAGGGGTTTCCATGCGACATAATCTCGAGTTTGCTGATGGTTTCTTTGTAAATAATGCTGCAACGCAGTTGGAGATAATTAAAATTATCAGGAAATATGAGCCGGAAATCGTTTTGTGTAATGCAATAGACGATCGTCATATTGATCATGGTAAAGGAAGTAAACTTGCCAGCGATGCTTGTTTCTTAAGTGGTTTGCGAAAGGTAGAGACCATTTTTGAAGGAAATCATCAGAAAGCATGGAGACCTAAACAGGTGTATCATTATATTCAGTGGAAGAACATAGAACCTGATTTCGTAGTCGACATATCTGGATTCCTGGATAAGAAGCTCGAAGCAGTTTTTGCATATGCAAGTCAGTTTCACGATGAAAATACTAAAGAGCCTGATACGCCAATTTCTTCAACCAATTTTAGGGATAGTATTACTTATAGAGCGAGAGATCTTGGTCGATTAATTGGAGTTGAACACGCAGAGGGCTATACGGCAGAGCGTTATCCTGCAATTGATTCTATATTTGATCTAATCTAAAAAATCTTAAAATAACTTATTGCGCATACGTTGTAAATGCTTTATATTTGCATCCTCTTAAGCAATGCTTTTAATTGCTTCTGGAAAAACGGTGGTTGTAGCTCAGTTGGTTAGAGCATCGGTTTGTGGTACCGAGGGTCGCCGGTTCGAGCCCGGTCTTCCACCCAAAGTAAAAACTCCTCAGAAATGGGGAGTTTTTTTGTTTGTCTATGTTTTATGTGTATGTATTATTTTCGGAAGGTAAAGATATTTATTATAAGGGTATTACTAGGGATATATCCGACAGGCTTGTGCGTCATAACAGTGGTCACGAAAAATATACGAGAGCAGCCTGTCCTTGGGTATTGCGATGTGTAATTCGAAAAGAGACTAGAAGTGAGGCAATGATATTAGAACGGAAACTGAAAAATATGAACCGTTCAAAACTTGAAAAGTTTATAAAGAAATATAGAAGTTCGAGTCAAGACAATGGCTTTGCCATGTCTTGATACCGACCTTTAGCGTCGGCACCCGGTCTTCCACCCAAAGTAAAAACTCCTCAGAAATGGGGAGTTTTTTTGTTTG
>CBDUGY010000038.1:0-23461 GCA_965367015.1 uncultured Ulvibacter sp. | reverse complement strand
TCACCAACGCAGCGGCTATTAATGGAAATATAGCTGTATTAAGAAGAGGTGAATGTGAATTTGGCGTGAAAGTTTTAGCCGCGGAAAATGCAGGAGCCATTGCCGTTATTGTAGTAAATAATGCTGCAGGAGCTCCACCTCTTATGGGTGGTGGAGTGGTTGGATGTCAAGCAACAATTCCAGCTATTGCAATTTCTGATGTTGACGGTGAGCCAATTATAACACAACTTGCTACGGCGAGTGTGAATGCTACATTTGATGGTACCGACGTAATTCCGAGTAGAGATGGAGATTTAGATGCTGAGATCGTTATTCACGAATACACGCATGGTATTTCTAACAGACTCACAGGTGGACGATTCAATGTTGGTTGTTTACAGAATAATGAACAAATGGGCGAGGGATGGAGCGACTATATTGCTATGGTAATGACGATACAACCAGGAGATCAAGCAGAAGACATTAGAGGCCTGGCTTCTTATTCGTCTGGAAATCCACTTGGAATTAGAGAGGCTCCTTATAGCACAGATTTTGGTATAAATGATTATACATACGCTGATGTAAATGGAAACGTATCTGTTCCTCATGGTGTAGGATTTGTATGGGCCACTATGCTTTGGGAAATGACCTGGGATTTGATTGATGAACACGGATTTGATGCAGATATTTACAACGGAACAGGAGGAAACAACATTGCATTCCAGCTGGTAATGGACGGAATGAAACTTCAAAATTGTAGTCCTGGTTTTGTAAATGGAAGAGATGCTATACTTGAAGCCGACAGATTGGCGAATGCCGGTGAAAACCAATGTTTAATTTGGGAAGCCTTTGCGAGAAGAGGTCTTGGTTTGAGCGCGAGTCAGGGTTCTTCTAATAGCACAACTGACGGAACGGAAGCGTTTGATGTTCCAACAACTCCAGGGTGTCTTGTGCTTGCCACTAGAGATATCTCATTAGAAAATAACTTTGCTATCTATCCAAATCCAACAAATGGAAACTTTAATATTAAAACAGTAGTTGATCTGGGAGATGTGAGGATTTCTATTAAGGATATCAACGGTAGAAATGTATACACACAAAATGTTACATTAAATGATACTGTGAGTATTAATGCCGAAGGTTTAAATTCAGGAATTTATCTTGTTCAAATCGAAGGTGATAATTATACACATACTGCGAAATTGATTATAGAATAATCGATTCCATTCAGAATAAAAAGGAGACTTTGTGAAAAGTCTCCTTTTTTTATATCAAATTTTGAAGTTTTTCCTTTATTCTTTCTGAAGAAATTCCTGCCCATTCTTGAAGTTGTTCAATACTTCCGTGTTCGGGAAAAGCATCAGGCACTCCTAAAATTAGGAGGTCGTTAGTATATTTGTGCTTTGAAGCAAACTCCGAAATGGCACTACCAAAACCGCCTGCAATTACGCCGTCTTCCACAGTTACAATTGTTTGATGCATCTCAAAGATTTGGTGCAATAAAATTTCATCCAGAGGTTTTATAAATCGCATATCATAGACAGCAATTTCTTCCGCAGAAGAAATTAAATCCAATGCATCAAAAGTGTTTTTTACCATGTTTCCTAACGGAAGAACGGCAATTTGAGAACCTTCTTTAAGCATCTCGCCTTTACCTATGGTGATTTCTGAAAAGGGATGCTGCCAGTCTATTATTGTTCCTCGCCCTCTTGGGTATCTGATAGCGATTGGGTGAGTTAGCTCTATTTGCGAAGTATATAAGATATTGCGCAATTCGATTTCATTTCTCGGTGCACAAACTACAAGATTGGGAATACATCTTAAATATGAAATGTCAAAGATACCATGATGTGTCGGACCATCTTCACCAACCATTCCTGCACGATCTAAGCAAAAAATAACGGGTAATTTCTGTAGGCAAACATCGTGAATAACTTGGTCGTAGGCTCTTTGTAAAAAAGTAGAATAGATATTACAATAAACGCGCATACCTTGCGTAGCCAGGCCCGCAGCGAAAGTCACAGCGTGCTGTTCGGCAATTCCTACATCAAATGCTCTTTCAGGAAAGGTGTCCATCATATATTTTAAGGAACTACCGGTGGGCATTGCCGGAGTGATTCCCACTATCTTTGAATTTTTAGCAGCTAATTCAACGATTGTCTTCCCGAACACATCTTGATATTTGGGCGGCAAGGATTCGTGATTTTTGGGGTATAGATTTCCTGTCTCAGCATCAAATTTACCTGGTGCATGATAGACAATCTGATTCTCTTCCGCCTGTCGCAATCCTTTTCCTTTTGTTGTGATGACGTGTAGTAATTTAGGTCCTTTAACAGATTTTAGCCGTTCTAATTCTGAAATAAGTTCTAAAAGATTATGACCATCCACCGGACCGGAGTAATTGAAATTTAAAGCTTCGAATATATTATCGGTATCGGGAGCTCCATCAAGGTTAACTTTAGTTAGATATTCTTTGAGCGCTCCAATACTTGGGTCGATTCCGATAGCGTTGTCATTTAGAATCACGAGAATATTTGTATCGGTAACACCGGCATGGTTTAAAGCTTCAAACGCCATTCCGCTCGCAATAGAAGCGTCACCTACTACGGCAATATGCTCCCTGGCGGGATCAGATGTCAATTGCGATGCAATTGCCATACCCAGCGTTGCTGAGATTGCCGTACTACTATGACCGGTACCAAACACATCGTATTCACTTTCGCTTCTCTTCGGAAAACCACTTATTCCTCCAAGCTGCCTATTAGTATGGAATATATTTCTTCTCCCGGTTAATATTTTATGACCGTATGCTTGATGCCCAACATCCCAGACTAACAGATCATGAGGTGTATTATATACGTAGTGCAAAGCAATTGTAAGTTCAACAACTCCCAAACTAGCGCCTAAATGCCCTTCTTTGACAGCGACTATGTTAATGATGAAATTACGTAATTCCTTTGCTAATTGCGGAAGATCTTCCTTTGGAAGTTTTCGCAGATCTTTAGGAAGATCGATAGTCTCTAATATAGATTTTGACACAAAACAAAGATACGGTTATTAGTGATTTACTGAATAAGTTATTTAATTTTGAATCCCGAACTTAACGTTTGGACGTGTTAAACTTTTTATATTTATTAGATGTTGAAACCATACGATGACATATATTTTATGAAGCGCGCACTGCAGGAGGCTGAGGTCGCATATGAAAAAGGAGAAGTACCAATTGGAGCTGTAATCGTTGTAAATAATCAAATTATTGCAAGGTCTCACAATTTAACGGAAACTCTAACCGATGTCACTGCACATGCCGAAATGCAGGCTATTACAGCAGCTGCGAATTATTTAGGAGGTAAGTACTTAATAGACTGTACCCTTTATGTAACTATCGAACCATGCCAGATGTGTGCCGGAGCTCTATATTGGAGTCAGATTTCAACAATTGTATATGGGGCAAGGGATGAACAGCGGGGATGTATTTCGCTCAATACCAAGCTACATCCAAAAACAAAAATGAAAGGGGGAATTTTAGAGGAAGAATGCTCTCAATTGCTCAAACGGTTTTTTATAGAAAAGCGCAATTTGAATTAATAAAAAAACCCTCCTTTTACGTTTCGCACTGGAGGGTTTACAATCTTTTATAGTATATCTCTTAGTCGTGGATTTTGCGTACTTGCGCCGCAACCATTCCTTTTCTTCCTTCCTCTTCTTCATATTCTACTTTGTCACCTTCATTAAGAGCTTCCCCATTAAGACCGGTGACATGCACAAAGATGTCTTTTCCAGTTTCATCATTCGTGATAAAACCGAAACCTTTAGATTCGTTGAAAAATTTAACTGTTCCTTCCATTGTAAATATTAATAAATTAGTAATTGCTTACAAATTTAATATAATTGTGTTTTTTCTGTTAAGAAATTCTATATTTTTTAAACATATCCTAATTTAAAGCTTCTTTTCATTGCTAAACTCTTTCATTCGCTCTATACTCTCTTTA
The DNA here is from genome assembly GCA_965367015.1 of uncultured Ulvibacter sp. Taxonomy (GTDB): domain Bacteria; phylum Bacteroidota; class Bacteroidia; order Flavobacteriales; family Flavobacteriaceae; genus CAXBES01. The sequence continues at coordinate 19,490 of CBDUGY010000038.1, read as the reverse complement.
GTTAGCATATAGTCTTTTACACTTCGATTTTTCCAACGGTGATATATGAAAACCGGCATAACAATAAAAAATAGAAGTACGACGGAAAGGCCGATAAAAAGATGACCGTTCTCCGGATCTTCAGCTTTAATTGAAAACCCATAAATCGCCCCTGTAATTGAAGTAAACAATAAAAATGTCAATAAATATTTCATTCTATAAATTTATAATTTCCCTTTATATATTTATAATGTAAGATTATTTTTATTCAATTTAGAATTTAATCATCTACCTGAAAAATCGATTAGCTTCCTTCTGTAAGCGGTAAGTAATTTTGACTTTGACACAAATCCAAAATATACGTCATCTGAAACCACGGGAAGATTCCATGCGCCGGTATCTTGAAACTTTTTCATCACCTGGGTCATTTTATCACTATTTAGGTTTATGATGGCTGGCGGATTTTGCATTACATCTCTGGCCGATACGTCTTGATACAGGGTTTGATCGAACATAATAGGTCTCAGGTCATCCAGTAAAATTATGCCTTCAAGGGCTTTAGTTTCTTTATCGATTACCGGGAAAATATTACGATTCGATTTTACAACTGCACTATGTACTATCTCACCTAGAGTCATATCTGGATAGAGCGTAATAAAATTTTGTTCGACAACAGTTTTTATATCCATCAATGTTAAAACTGCATGGTCTTTATTGTGTGTGATTAATTCACCTTTTCTTCCTAATTCCATTGCATAGACCGAATGAGGTACAAAGTATTTTGTTATAGAAAATGCAATTGCTGATGTGATCATCAAAGGAATAAATAATTCGTAGCCACCTGTAACTTCAGCGATTAAAAATATTGCGGTAAGTGGTGCATGAAGAACTCCTGCCATGAGCCCAGTCATGCCAACTAATGTAAAATTACTTTCTGAAACATTTGAAGATAAGATTCCTATGTTATTAAGAGCTTTAGCCACTGTAAAACCCATAATGCTTCCCATAAAAAGGGTAGGGGCAAAAATTCCGCCAACACCCCCGGCACCGAAAGTTAATGAACTGGCGATCACTTTAAAAAGGACTAATCCGGTAAGTAAAGTGATTAATATCCAAACATTGCTGAGGTCAAGATTAAAAATATTATTCTCAAGGGCTTTTTCGGGATTTCCTTGTACTAGGTTATTAATCACATCAAATCCTTCCCCATAGAGCGGGGGTATTAAATACACAAGTAATCCAATTCCAATCCCTCCTATAATCAGCCGCTTTATAGGCGAGCCAATTTTTTCGAAGAATTTCTGAAAACGCTCATAGGTTTCAGTAAAGTATATTGATACGAATCCGGATACTATTCCTAGAAGTATATAAAATGGTACATCGCCAATTGTGAATTTATCTTCAATGCTAAATGGGAGCAGTATATCATTTCCGAAGAAAAAATAAGAGGTAATTATGGCCGAAACCGAAGCTAAAAGCAGTGGGATCATCGAAACTAAAGTAAGATCTAGACTAAAAACCTCAACGGCAAAAATTATGGCGGCAATAGGAGCTTTAAAAATAGACGACATCGCACCGGCAGCTGCACAACCTATAAGTAATGTTCGCGTTGCCTGATTCATATGTAGCATTCTCGACAAATTTGAACTTAAGGCAGCTCCAGTTGCTACTGTTGGTCCTTCCAGTCCAACCGAACCTCCAAAACCAACTGTAATAGGGGCTGCCAGCAAACTACCCCACATTTGAAACTGCTTCATGATACCTTTTCTCTTTGAAATCGCAAATAAAGTTGCGGGAATGCCTTGGGTTGGACGATGTTTGATTACAAACTTAATTAACAGATAAGTGAGGGTGAGGCCTATAATTGGAAAGATGAAGTAAAAGGCGCTGTGATACTCGATTACAAGTTTCCCTTCTAATAGTGATTGTATAAGATGGGTCCCGTTTTTTATGAGAACAGCTGCCATTCCTGCTAGAAATCCTACCACGATACTCACAATATAAATAAATTGCTTGTTCGAGATATGTTTTAACCGCCAAATGAGAAAGCGAGTAAGTAAGGTTCTTTTTTGAGCAGGCATATCGTTATGAAAAAATCCTGCTTTTGCAGGATTTTAAAGTTATGATTTTAAATTGAGTTGAAGGGACAATTCTTTTAATTGTTCTTCGTCAATGGGCGCCGGAGCGTCAATCATAACATCTCTCCCGGCATTATTTTTTGGAAAAGCAATAAAATCCCGAATCGTTTCTTGTCCGCCCAATATTGCGACTAACCGGTCAAGTCCAAATGCAATTCCACCGTGAGGTGGTGCGCCATATTGAAAAGCATCCATTAAAAAGCCGAATTGAGCTTTTGCCTCTTCAGGTGAAAATCCAAGGTAGTCGAACATCATTGCCTGGGTTGTTTTATCGTGAATTCTAATCGATCCCCCTCCAATTTCGTTTCCATTGAGAACAAGGTCATACGCATTGGCCTTGACATCCCCCGGATTTGTAGCAAGCAGCTCAATTTGTCCAGGTTTAGGAGAAGTAAACGGATGATGCATTGCATGATATCTTTTTGTGTCTTCATCCCATTCTAAAAGCGGGAAATCGACAACCCAAAGAGGCGCGAATTCATTTGATTTACGAAGACCAAGCCTTTCGGCCATCTCCATTCGCAAAGCGCTGAGTTGCGCTCGTACTTTATTTTTTTCTCCGGAAAGAACGCATATAAGATCACCTTTGTTAGCTCCTGTGATGTCTGCCCATTTAGAAAGGTCCTCTTGGTCGTAGAATTTATCTACCGAAGATTTAAAACTACCATCATCATTGCAACGAACATATACCATGCCTAATGCACCAATTTGAGGACGTCTCAACCAATCAATTAGTTTATCAATTTCTTTTCTCGTATAGGTGTTTCCTCCTGGAACGGCGATACCCACCACTAATTCGGCATTATTAAAAACGTTGAATTCTTTGTGTTGTGCTACAGTATTCAATTCACCGAATTCCATTCCGAAGCGAATATCGGGCTTATCGTTTCCGTACTTCTGTAAGGCATCATCATAAGTGATTCTTGGAAACTCACCGATCTCGACATTGTTAATTTCCTTCAATAAGTGGCGTGTTAATCCTTCAAACGTATTTAGTATATCTTCCTGTTCAATAAATGCCATTTCACAATCAATTTGTGTGAATTCCGGCTGTCTGTCTGCGCGCAAGTCCTCATCTCTAAAACATTTTACAATTTGAAAATATTTGTCCATTCCACCTACCATAAGCAACTGCTTAAATGTTTGAGGTGACTGTGGTAATGCGTAGAATTCACCTGCATTCATTCGAGAAGGGACTACAAAATCACGAGCGCCCTCAGGAGTTGATTTTATAAGATAAGGTGTTTCAACTTCTACGAAATTCTTTTCCGACAGGTAATTACGAACCGCCATCGTTACTTTATGTCGAAAAATCAGGTTTTCGCGTACTGGCTTACGTCGAATATCCAAATAACGGTATTTCATTCTAAGATCTTCCCCGCCATCAGTTTCATCTTCAATAGTAAAAGGGGGCGTTAAGGATTGGTTAAGTACAGTAATCTTTGAGACTAGAATCTCGATATCGCCGGTTGGCATATTTGGATTTTTGGATTCTCTTTCGATAACCGTTCCTTTAATTTGAATCACAAATTCACGACCTAATTTTGATGCGACAGCCATAACTTCCTTTGAAGTCCGTTCCTCATCAAAAATAAGTTGAGTAATTCCGTAACGATCACGCAAATCTACCCAGACCATAAAACCTTTATCTCGGGTTTTTTGCACCCAGCCCGAAAGAACTACTTCTTTGTTTATATCAGATGAGCGCAATTCGCCATTAGAATGAGTTCTATACATACGTACAATTTTAGTATTTTCTTGTTTTTAATACGAAGCTGCAAATTTATAAAGATAAAAGAAGCTTTGCATTAAAAATCGGCAAAAGAATAGCTGTTGATTTTCAAGGGATTTGCTGAATGGCTGTGTTAATGTGACCACAAATGTTAAGAAATAGTAAAATCTTTATTAACTTCGAAGAAATTATATAAAAAAACTACATTATGAAACAAAACAACTTTAATCGCAGGTCAATCCTGTTATTACTTCTTGTTTTTCCTTGTTTTGTGTTTGCACAAACAACAATCAGGGGAAAAGTGAACACGGATAAGGGAGATACAGTCCCTTTTGCTAATGTGATTCAGAAAGGAACAACAAACGGTACAACGACCGATATTGATGGTAATTTTGCCCTCGATGTTCCTAGTTTACCCGTTACAGTAGTATTCTCCTCATTGGGATATACAACTATTGAGCAAACTGTTACTTCTGCATCACCAGTAACAATTACCATGTCTGAGTCTGCAGAGGCTTTAGAGGAGGTTGTTGTAACCGGTTTAGCAACTTCTATTAAGAGGTCTAATTCGGCAAATGCTGTTGCTTCAATTTCTTCTGAAGCATTAACCGGTACTACGCCACCTCCAACTTTAGATGGAGCTTTGTATGGTAAGTTTGCTGGAGCAGTAGTAAACTCCAACTCAGGAGCGCCTGGTGGAGGTATCTCGGTGAAGCTTCGTGGAGCCACTTCTTTACAAGGGAATACACAACCGCTTTATATAATCGATGGTGTTTATATCGATAACTCGTCGATTGCGGCAGGATTGAATGCAGTTTCTGCAGCAGCGGCTGGAGGAAGCGCTTCTAACCAAGATAATCCATCAAACCGTATAGCAGATATTAATCCTGAAGATATCGAGAACATCGAAATACTTAAGGGAGCTTCTGCAGCGGCGATTTATGGATCTCGTGCTGCGGCCGGGGTAGTTATTATTACCACCAAAAAAGGAAAGTCTGGGAAAACTCAGTTTAAGTTTTCACAATCTACGGGTTGGACCGAGGCTATTAATCTGTTGGGATTGAGAAATTATACTTCTGAAACAGTTGAAACTAGTTTTGGAGCTGGTGCGGTCCCACTTTTTCAAGCTGCGGCTAGAGAAAATAGACTTATAGATTATGAAAAGGAAATTTTTGGAGAACACGGTCTTATAAGTATTACTAACTTTAATATGAGTGGTGGTGATGCAAAAACAAAATTCTTTGCTGGTGTTACTCATAACAATGAGAATGGGATTGTTTTAAATACAGGATACGAAAAAACATCTTTGCGTTTAAACTTAGACCATAAGCCAGCAGATTTCGTTAAATTTTCATTAAGTACAAATTTTATAAGTTCGTCATCTGATAGAGGATTCTTTAACAATGATAACTCAGGAACTACAATTGGTGTTACCTTAACAGGAACGACGCCTTGGTTGCAGTTATTCCCGGATGCGAATGGAGTATATCCTGATAATCCTTCTGGAGCTTCTAACCCACTTCAAACACGAGATTTGGTTAGAAATAATGAAAGTGTGAATCGTTTTATTATGGGTGGATCTATGAATTTAGATATCTATAAAGCCGACAGTTCTAATCTTGAATTAATACTTCGAGGTGGTTTGGATATGTACGGACAACAATCGAGAGCAATTTTCCCTAAAGAATTACAATTTCAGAAGCCCTCTAATGGAGGTCAGAATGGAGTAGCGGTACAAGGGGATACTCAAAATAAAAACTATAACCTTTCTGCATTCTTAGTACACAACTACTTTACGGAAAGTGACATTAACTTCAGAACTCAGGCTGGTTTAACAAACGAATATTTCGATAGAAATACTCAATTGATAACGGCTACAGGTTTAGTTGCTTCTGAAACGAATGTTGATCAAGCTACTAACACAGGAGTTGCTCAATTTAGATTAAAGCAGGAGGATGCTGGTTTCTTTGTTCAGGAAGAAATTAATATTCAGGATAAAGTAATTCTAACCGCCGGTGTGAGAGGAGACAGATCTTCAAACAATGGAGATGCGAATAATCTTAATTATTATCCTAAAGGATCGGTAGCAGTAAATATTAATGAATTTGGTTTTTGGAACGAAGATTCTAAATGGAATCAATTTAAACTAAGAGCGGCATACGGAGAGGCAGGGAACTTTCCTCCATTTGGAGCATTGTTCACCTCTTATACATCATTCTCAACCGATGGCCTGTTAGGAATCAGCTTAGTTGGTATTCGAGGAGATGGAAACATTAATTCTGAAAGACAAAAGGAATTAGAATTTGGTACAGATATAGGGTTCTTTAACGGCCGCTTAAACTTTACCGGAACTTACTACATCAAAACAGTAGACGATCTTATTTTGCAAGCAGCTTTACCTCCATCATCCGGATTTACAAGTCAGTTTGTTAACGCAGGTGAATTGCAAAATAAAGGTATTGAGTTAGCTTTAAACGCTACCCCTGTGGCAAATGATAATTTCCAATGGGATTTCAATGTGAACTGGTTTAAGAACAAGTCGGAAATTACCCGATTAGATGTTGATCCTTTCAATATTGGGGCCTTTGGTGCTACTTTAGGTACATTCAGAATTGAAGAAGGACAGAGTGCAACTCAAATAGTTGGGATTGGACCAAATCCTGGTGCGAATGGTTTCCAAGTTTGGGGTGATGCTGAACCGGATTTTCAAATGGGTTTAACCAATAATTTGACTTATAAGAATGTATCGTTGTCTTTCCTATGGCAGTGGAAAAAAGGTGGAGATAACATAAACCTTACTACTTTATTATCTGACCTTAATGGAACGAGTGCCGATTATGATGATATTGCATTAGATCCTGAAGGAGTTCTAGGTAATGGAGACTATAGATTGAGTCAGTTAGGTTCTTCCGCAGAAGTATTTGTAGAAGATGCCTCATACTTGCGTTTACGTGAACTAGGGCTTTATTATACACTTCCTAGCAAATTACTTTCTGGAGTAATAGGAGGTAGAATCGACTCTGTAAAACTTGGTTTCTCAGGAACTAACTTGATCAATATATTCGATTATAACAGTTATGATCCTGAGGTATCTAACTTTGGAAGCAATGGTATATTTACAGGTGTTGAAGTAACACCGTTCCCATCTTCTAAAAGATACTTATTTCATCTAGCCGTTAACTTTTAAAAAAATAATTATTATGAAAAAATATATATATAAATTTCTATTCTTTGCATCGGTCATTGGAACGTTAGTTTCATGTCAGGTGGAAGAATTTTCAGATCTGAATAATCCGGAGGTGGATGCTTTTTCGCAGAATCTAACCCGAGGTGATTTACAAGATCTAATTGGTGGTGTACTTTATAGTTCGCGCACACGATTAGGAACCTATTTCGATGACTGTGGTGTTATTGGAAGAGAATTTTGGAGATTCTCCAGTTCTGATCCTCGTTTCACTACCGATCTTTTAGGTGGAGGGAACTCAGTTTTAGATAATAACACTTTTTATATCACAGGCCCTTGGGCATCGAGATATAGAACGGTAAAGAATGCGAACTTGATCCTTGGATTTTTAGATGCACAAGAAGGTGGCGGCATATTTAGTACTACCGAAATCAATGCAACTAGAGGTTTCTTAAAGACTATGATCGCTCATGAACTTCTATTAAATCTTAATCTAACAGATGTTAATGGAATTCGTGTAGACGTTGCTGATGAGAACAATTTAGGGCCGTTTGTTTCGAAAGATCAGGCGCTAACAGCTATAAGAGCACTTTTAGTTGAAGGTTCAACAAATCTGGAAAATGGGGTAGGAAACTTCCCATTCGAATTACCTTCTGGTTTCGCTGGTTTTAATACTGCATTAGATTTTCAGAAAGTAAATAAAGCGCTTTCTGCAAGAGTAGCAGCTTACCAAGGAGATTCATCGGCAGTACTACAATTCTTGTCTGATTCATTCTTTGATCTGAACGGATCAAATGCGACAGGTCTTTACTACACATTCTCTGAAGATGCTAACGATATCTTGAACCCAATGTTTTTCCCGGTAGAAGCTACAACAGCAGGTGCTAGAATTATGGTACCTTCTTTCTTGGCAGACGGTGAAGCCGGAGATTCAAGGTTGAGTAAAGTGCAGCAGAGAAGTTCTCCGTTGACATTAGATGGTTTAGAAGGAAATTATGCTGTATTTATTTATGAAAGCAACACCGCTCCGATTCCTGTGATTCGTAATGAAGAGCTGAAGTTATTGTATGCTGAAGCTAACATCACAGCGAATCCTGCAGAGGCTGTAAATGCCTTAAGCGTTGTAAGAGTAGATGCTGGATTACTTCCATATACCGGACCAACAGATCCGGCTTCCTTAACTGATGAGATGCTAAAGCAGAGAAGATATTCGCTGTATGCTGAAGGTCATAGATGGATCGATATGAGAAGATATGGACGTTTGGATCAATTACCATTGGCTCGACCAGAGGATAATGTATGGTCTGCGTTTCCAATACCTTTAACAGAAAATCAATAATAGATTATCTTATATAAAAAAAAACCCTTTCCATTTTGGAAAGGGTTTTTTTATGCTTAAAAAGTTCGAATTATTCCGCTGCCTCTAACTTTGTATTGTCCGCTATTTTGTAATTTTCTTCTGGATGTCTTTTTACATATAACCACATCTTCATTCTCATTGCGATATAAAACAACACCGGTACAACGATAAGCGTTAGAAAGGTCGCTACCAATAAACCATAAATAACAGTCCAGGCTAGAGGTCCCCAAAATATAACATTGTCTCCACCAATATATATGTTGGCGTCGAATTCATTGAATAATGTAAAGAAATTTATATTCAAACCAATAGCCAATGGAATTAAACCTAGAATGGTTGTAATAGCAGTAAGCAATACCGGACGTAGTCTGGCTTTTCCCGCCTTTATAATACTGCTTAGTAAGTCTTCTTTACTCAAATATTGGGAATCGTCAATATCAAGTTCATTTTTCTTTCTATCAATTAATAGCTGCGCATAGTCTAAAAGCACCACACCGTTATTTACTACAATCCCCGCAAGAGAAATTATCCCCATCATTGTCATCATGATTACAAAAGGAGCCCCGGTAATTACCAAACCTCCAAAAACACCAATAAGGCTTAAGAATATGGCAATCATAATAATGGCAGGCTTTGATATAGAATTAAACTGGAAGATTAATATAAAAAATATCAATCCTAGTCCTGTGAAAAAAGCGCCCATTAAAAAGGCCATTTGTTTATTTTGTTCTTCAATCTGTCCGGTAAAATCAATTTTAATGTCATCGGGCAGATTATCAAAATCACGCATCTCATTCTGAATCTGACTCACTACCACACCGGCATCAGTATATCCTGGTGCCAAGGCCGAATACACGGTTACAACTCTTCGAGTATCACGGTGTTTAATAGCGCTAAATCCAGAGCTGTTTTTTTGGTTTGCAACCGCCGAGATAGGAATCTCTCTTAGCTCGCCGGTATTTGTTCTGAAAGTTATACTTTGATTGAAAAGAGCACTACTGTTATACCTACTCTTCTCATTGAAACGAACATAAATATCGTAGTCTTCACCGTCATTTTTATATATTCCGGCCTTGGTGCCAAAAATTGAATTTCGAAGCTGCTGTCCTACCTGTCCAGCACTTACCCCTAATTCTCCAGCTTTTTGTCTATCTACTTGAACTTGCATCGCTGGCTTATCTTTATTCACATCAATCTTGAGCTCATCAATAGCAGCAATATTCTTACTATTTATAAACTCGCGCATTTTCTCTGCAGTCGATATTAACTCGTCATAATCATCACCTTCAAGTTCGATATTAATAGGGGCTCCGGCAGGCGGTCCATTGGCATCCTTTTCAACAGAGATCAATACTCCAGGATAAATTCCTACGAGTGCTTCCTGTACTTTTTGACGAAGTAACTCACTATCCTCGCCTCTGCGATATTTAAATTCACGCATAGATGCGGTAATTTTTCCCTTATGCGGCATTTCCGCAGCAGAACCACTGTCGGTTTCTGGATTTCCAGCACCTTCACCCACCTGTGATACGGCACTTTCAACTAAGAAATTGTAGTCACCATCAGTATACGATTCGCTATTTAAAACTGCATAAACCTTGGTTTCAATCTCTTTTGTAATTGCATTTGTCTTTTCAATATCAGTCCCTTGGGGATATTCAATATAGACTATGATCTGATTGGGCTTATTATCAGGAAAGAACTCAATTTTAGTACGTTGCATTCCAACGGAAACTCCAAAAGCTATAATAGCACCAATTAATAATAAAAAGGTTGTTCCAACAATAAAGATCGGTTGTTTCTTTTGTAAAGATTTGGTTAATCTGCGCTCGTACCAATTTTCAAGTTTGACTAGCGAGATATTTTGAAATCTGTTTGCCATTTTACGAATCACAAGACGATAGGCCCAAAGCATAATAGCTGTAAACAACATAATTGTTCCTAGTGCTCTGTATTCACCTCCAAATAACAGAATGAGCAATCCGATGCCCCCCACAATAGCAGAAATTTTCACCAGACGATTCTTAGGCATATCTTTATCTTCAGTTGTCATGAATTGTGAAACTAAAACCGAATTAAAAAATATCGCTACAATTAAGGAAGATCCTAATACTACTGAAAGTGTAATTGGGAAATATATCATAAACTGACCCATAAGTCCTGGCCATAGACCTAAAGGAATAAAAGCTGCTACTGTTGTTGCGGTGGATATGATAATAGGAAAGGCTATCTCACCTATACCTTTTTTCGCTGCTTCTACTCTGCTTAAACCTTCCTCATCCATCAAGCGGTACACGTTTTCTACAACCACAATACCATTATCAACGAGCATTCCCAGTCCCATTATAAGACCGAAAAGAATCATTATGTTCATAGTATAACCCAACTGATTCAAAATCATAAGAGACATGAACATCGACATTGGAATGGCAAATCCCACAAAGAGGGCATTCTTAAATCCTAAGAAGAACATTAAAACAGTTACTACTAGAATAATTCCGAAAATAATATTGTTGACCAGATCATCTACCTGCCCGATTGTTTTCGATGATTGATCATTTGTAATCGTAATCTCCAAATTAGAAGGAAAAATATTGTTCTTTGCTTCCGCTACAATTACCTCCACTTTTTCGGCCGCAGCGACCATGTTTTTTCCTGATCTCTTTTTCACATCAAGCATAACAACTCGATCTCCAAACTCACGAGCGTAAGTAGTCCGGTCTTTTTCTTTAAACGAAACCGAAGCAATATCTTTTAAATAGACAATGTCACCTTTTTCCGATTTAACAACAAAATTCTCTAAATCGGAGGGATCATCAATTTCACCTAAAATTCGAATAGTTCTTCTCTGCCCGCTGGTGATATAATTTCCCGCAGACATTGTTGTGTTTCCGTTATTAATCGCACTGGTTATGTCCTGAAAGCTTACCGATGAAGCCATCATTTTATAAATATCAACAGCAACCTCTACCTCCTTTTCTTGTGCCCCCCGAATGTCAACTTTTTTAATCTCAGGCAAATCTTCAATTTCATCTTGTAAATATTCTCCAAACTCTTTCAGCTTTGCAACAGTATAGTCACCAGAGATATTAATATTCAGAATAGGCATTTCTTCAGACATGCTCAGTTCAAAAATATTGGGCTCAACTTTCGCTCCATTAAATGTTGGCCAGTCTTCACCAGAAGTTTCTGAATCTATTTCGTCTTTCACTTTTTGCAATGCCAGTTCAACCGAGATACCCTCGTCAAACTCTACAACAATCATAGAATAATCTTCCTGAGAATTGGAGGTTATTTCAACAACATTACTCACTGTTTTTAACTTGTCTTCCAGAGGATCGGTTATTAACTTTTCAATATCTTCGGCGGTATTTCCGGGAAAGAGAGAACTAACATAAATCTTCGTTTCTCTGATTTCCGGAAAACTTTCCCGCGGCATACTAAAATAGGCTGAGATACCCAAAAACAGTATAAGAGCCATAATCACATAAATAGTGGTTTTGTTATTTATAGCCCAAGAGGAAAGTTTAAATTCCTTTTCAGTATTTTTTTTCTTTTTTTCCATGCTAGAGGCTTAGTAAGTTAAGATTTTTACGGTTTGACCGTCTTTTACACTTCGGGCACCTTCTACAATAATTTCATCTCCATCAGCCACTCCATCTAAAACTTCAATCACATCTCCTTGTGTCCTGCCTGTTGTTATAATCACCCTTTTGGCAGTTGCCTTGTTTTCTTCTTTATTCTCCAAAACATAGATATATTGTTCGCCTTCAGCATTTTCAGATATAATACTTTGAGGAATTAATACTGCATTTTCATTCGTATAATCATTGATTGACAATCGGGCGGTTAAATTTGGTTTAATAGACCTGTCTTTATTTGGCACCGCAATTTCAACCTTAAAAGTTCTATTGTTCGGATTTATAAATTTACCTGTTTGTCTAACCTTCGAAGCAATTTCTTTACCCAGAACCGGAAAATTAACTTTCACCTCTTTACCCTCGGTAACATTACTTATATAAGTTTCGGGAACATCGGTACTAATGTACATATCGCTTAAGTTTACGATACGAAGCAGCTGGGATTGCCCCGGCGATACTACACTTCCTCTCTCAGTAATAATCTCGTCGATGGTCCCCGAAAAAGGAGCGCGAACGTTCGATTTACCCAATTGACTTTTCATTTGATTCACTGCTTCTTGCTGTGCTTCGTAAGCCGATTTAGCTTGTAAATACTGTATCTCACTTCCAATTTTTTGCTCCCATAATCGTTTTTGACGTTCAAAAGTAGTTTTGGCCAAATCGGCCTGAATTTGCATTTGAGCAACTTGCTGACTCATACCACCATCGTCAATTTTAGCTAGCAACTGTCCTTTGCTCACTTTATCTCCAGCCGACACATATACAGCAGTCAAAATTCCTCCCATCTCGGGGGTTAAAATAATATTTTGTTTGGTTTCTACACTACCCTGTAACTCCAGGTAATGAGTAAATACTTCTTTTTTAATTGTTGCCGTGGTAATCAATGGAATCTTAGAATCAGGATTTAATTCTCCTAGTTTTTCATCTAGAAGTTTTAATTGTGCATTTACCTCCTGTTGTTCAGTGACCAAAGCATCCCTTTTTTTCTGAATTGCTTCAAGATCGTTGGAAGCGATGACTGATTCTATCGAATCATTTTGATCACTTCCACCACACGAAATTAGTAGAAAACTGAAAGCGATTAAGGTTAGTATATTTTTCATTGTTAATTAGTTTTGAGTTTGTGATCGGTATAATTTTTAATATCTGTTTTTAATCGTTTCTGATTCTATACGCAAATCGGGAACATTTAATACTGTCTCTAAATTTGCCTTCGCGTTAAGAACATCTAACATAGACTGAAAATATTGCTGTTGCGCTGTATACAGTTGAGTTTGCGCCTGACGAAGATCAAAGCTTGTTGTTAAACCTTCCGTAAATTTTATTTGATTTTTATTTTCAATACGCTCTGCTAAAGCGATATTTTTCTTTGAGTTTTCATAATTTTCTATCGCAAACTGATAATTACTTTTCGCTGTATTTAATTCCAATTGTACCTGTTGTTTAGTTTCTTCAAGCTGCGTTTTGGCTTGCTCCAATGCAATTCTGGCACGTTGTGTTTTGGCACTTCGCATCCCACTGCTAAAAATTGGAACATTGAGACTCACACCTAGTATCGATGACTGAAACCATCTTTGATCACTATCCAAAAAGCTGAAATCATCACTATTGGCAGTAGTGCCATAATTTACAAAGGCTGTTAAACGCGGCAGGGCTTTACTTTTCTCTAATTGCATTTCCAGATCGCGCTGCTCCGTGAGGTTGTATGCAATTTTGTAATCAACATTCTCTTCAATATTTAATGAACTATCCATCAAGCTCAAACTCAAGTTTTCTTGTGTGAGATCGTTTAAATCATCTTCAAATATTACTTCTTCATCTACTGGAATTCCTAGGGCAACATTGAACATCTGTCGTGCAATTTTCTGGGTTCTACGTGCATTGTTTAGTTGCGTTTCGATATCTAAAAGTGTAATTTCAAGTTGTTCAACACTCTCTTGTTCGGTTAAACCATTTTCATAAATCTTGCGAGTTTCAAAGAGGTTCTTGTCTAAATTGACCTTATTCTTTTGAAATATGGCGATGAGTTCTTCGGAAAGTAAAACACTTCCGTAAGCATTTATTATTCCCTTTCGAACTTCGAGATTAGTTTTTTCGGCAGCATTTTCAGAAAAATTGAGAAAAGCTTTAGCTGCTTTTAATCCAACGAGATAACTACCATCAAAAATCAATTGATTTAATGTAGCTACAGCTGAAGCACTTTGTTTGGTGCCAAAAGTAATAGGGACAAAAGTTCCGGGCTGTCCTCCCGCTATCTCACCCGGAATTAAAGTAACAGGTTGTTTTAAATTATTTTGATAGTTGACCGCTCCATCCAGTTGCGGCAATCCTGTAGCTGTTGTTTCCCACTTCTGCTTTAGAGCTATTGCAATATCTCGACGTGCATTTATCGCAGTGTAGTTGCTGTCTAAAGCAAAAGTAATCGCTTCCTCGAGATTAAAGCTGCGACGGCCTTCTTGTTGCGCGAACGTGACAGAGCTAAACAGTATACAACCGTAAATAACAAATTTTCTGACCATTAGTTAATTGTTATTAATGAATTTTTTAAGAGTTAACAACCCTTTTTCTGTAATAATACCCCTTAAGTGATACTCAAGATAATTTTCCATCAACTCACTCTTCTGAAACTCTTCGCTTGGGAACAATGTATTGTCCTTTAAACTATTAGCGCCCATAAAGTAAAGGCGAGAAATAAATGCAACATCCAGATTTTGACGATACAACCCTAATTCGATACCGCGAGTCAAGTTTTTAACCGTACAGTCTTGCATTTTATTGAACTGTTTCGCCCTTAACTTTGAATAAATTTCAGGGTAATACTTTTGAAGTTGATATTGAGGAGATGCCTTTTCATCTTTTAATTGAACCATAACAAATTTCTTGATCTCATAAAGTTCCTCGATAGGATTTTTATCAAGCGAACAAATACAGTCAATTCCATGAGTAATCGATTCCATAACAGACATGGTAGAAACTTCGACTAATTCAGTTTTATTTTTGAAGTGTGCATAAATTGTCTTTTTCGAAATTCCCAGTGCATTGGCAATGTCATCCATTGTTACACTCTTAAACCCCAGGGTTAAGAAAAGTTCTGTGGCTTTTTGAATAATTTTGTTTTTCATAATTGAGGGCAAATATACTACAGGAAACTTTAAAAACAATAAAAGTTTTTCAAGTATTAATATTTAATTAACATTATAAGGGAACAGTCAAATTTTTATTAACTGCCATTTTTAGAAATTATGTAGCTTGCAATTGTTTTGCTTCACTTATTTTTGTCTCAAATTTTTATGAATGCAACTATTAGAAAAATATAGTAGTTCTCTTGATATCGTTTTACAAAAACGAAATATTGTTAAAGACCCAATACAGCTTTATGGTCCTATAGATTATATTTTATCTTTAGGTGGAAAGCGATTGCGACCAATACTTACATTGATGACCTGCGATTTTTTTTCGGGTACCTATGAAAAAGCCATGGATGCCGCCCTTGCCGTAGAACTATTTCACAATTTTTCTTTGATCCATGACGATATTATGGACAATGCCCCTTTGCGTCGCGGTAATACTACTGTTCATGAGAAGTGGGATATAAATACTGGAATACTTTCGGGTGATGCAATGTTGATTTTAGCATACCAATATTTTGAAAATTACGAACCAGTAATGTTTCGTGATTTGGCAAAATTATTTAGTAAGACGGCCTTGCAGGTATGTGAAGGACAACAATACGATGTGGATTTCGAAACTCGCGATGATGTTGTACTGAGCGAATATATTACAATGATCGATTATAAAACTGCGGTCCTTATAGGCGCAGCCATGAAAATGGGAGCTATTGTTGCGGGGGCTTCGGAGAGTTGTAAAGATGCTATATATGAATTCGGAAGGAACTTGGGAATAGCCTTTCAATTACAGGATGATTATTTGGATGCCTTCGGGGATCCGAAAACATTTGGAAAACAAGTTGGAGGGGATATTATAGCCAATAAAAAGACGTTTTTGTATTTAACTGCATTTGAAAGTGGTACTAAATCTCAAAAGGATGAACTTATGCACTTATTTAGTATCAATCCGATAGATCCGACTGATAAAATTGCTACAGTTACATCGATCTTTGAAACATCAGGTGCTTCAGAAGCAATACAACAAGAAATAAATGCTTATACTCAACAGGCAAATACTATACTAGATTCTATAAAGATTTCTTCAGAAAAAAAACAAAATCTTCGCGAATTTGGCAACTGGTTGATGAAACGAAAGGTATAGTTGGTAGTCGGAGATGTATTGAATTGTGTCATGTCACGAAATCATAATTCGAGAGATCTCACGGTTTAGTAGCATTTAAAAATAAACTCTTACAAAAGGTATGTAGGCACTGGCATAAACACTTTTATTAGAGTCGTAAAGTACATCATAACGAATACCAATAGTAAAATTTTGTTGTCTGAAGCCCGCACCTAAAAACAATGCCGGATACCAATAATTAGTTTCCGGTTGTGTTATAAATACCACACCCGGGTCGTATTTTCGGTTTACATTGAGCTCTTCGAATTCTGCCGA
The DNA here is from genome assembly GCA_965367015.1 of uncultured Ulvibacter sp. Lineage (GTDB taxonomy): Bacteria > Bacteroidota > Bacteroidia > Flavobacteriales > Flavobacteriaceae > CAXBES01. The sequence goes on along the minus strand of CBDUGY010000038.1, from coordinate 2,893 downwards.
AATTTGCAATTGCGGGATTACATTATACAATCCTAAGATACTTCCGCCTAGAATAGTAGATTGGTAAAAATTCTTTTGTTTATTGTAGGTGCCGTTGAGTCCAAGTCCGAGTGAGAATTTATCATTAAAATCATACACAGCACTCGGAGCTAACGTTCCACTGAAAAATCCATTCCCAAAACTCAGCCCTAATCCGCCACCAATACGAACTTTCTGCCAAAAGGGAGAAGGTTGATCTTGTGCGTGCAAGGAATAAGAGAAAATTAAGATAAGTGATAGTATGAGTAATTTTTGCAATTCGGAGCGTTTGGGATATTTCATTAAGAATCTTTTAAGAGTATAACCGTATAAATATATAAAATCGAGGAATGTAGTTTATGGATTTGTTGTATTTTTGTAACGTTTTATAAACATCCCACTGTATTCCAACTATGGATAAATATTCATTTCTTAACGCGATACATCCTGCATATTTAGCAGATCTTTACGATAAATACTTAAAATTTCCTGATGCCATTGAACCGAGTTGGAGAGCTTTTTTCCAAGGTTTCGATTTTGGTATAGAAAATGGATCTCTCGAAGCTTTAGGGATTGAACAAAATGGCACAGAAGTTCCGGAAAATGTTCTGAAAGAATTTCAAGTGATAAAGTTAATCGATGGTTACCGCACCCGAGGACATTTGTTTACAAAAACTAATCCGGTGAGAGCCAGACGGAAGTATATTCCAACATTGGCTTTAGAGAATTTCGGATTGTCGGAGGATGACTTAAAAACAACCTTCAAAGCCGCCGGAGTTCTTGGGATTACTGAAACCACTTTAGAAGAGATTATAAAACATTTAGAAAGTATTTACTGCGATTCAATTGGTATTGAGTACATGTACATTCGAAAGCCTGAAGAAATCGAGTGGATACAAAACAAATTGAATATCAATGATAATCAGCCGAGTTTTTCCGAAGAAGAAAAAAAGCACATCTTAAAAAAGTTAAACGAAGCTGTTTCGTTTGAAACATTTTTACACACAAAATACGTCGGACAAAAACGCTTTTCACTTGAAGGTGGAGAAAGTTTGATACCAGCATTAGACGCCTTAATAGAAAATGCAGCGAAGCAGGGAGTTAAAGACTTCGTAATGGGAATGGCACACAGAGGTAGGTTGAGTACACTTACCAATATCTTTGGAAAGAGTGCTAAGGATATTTTTAGTGAGTTTGATGGAAAAGATTATGCTCAGGATATATTTGATGGAGACGTGAAATATCATCTGGGGTGGACTTCCAAACGCACCACCGAATCAGGTAAAGAAATAAATTTAAATATAGCACCTAACCCATCACATCTTGAAACCGTAGGTGCGGTGGTGCAAGGAATTGCACGAGCTAAGCAGGACGATCACCATAAAGGCAATCCGAAGGCAGTATTACCTATAATTGTTCATGGGGATGCAGCTATAGCAGGTCAAGGATTGGTATATGAAATAGTGCAGATGGCACAATTAGATGGCTATAAAACTTCCGGGACGATTCATATTGTAGTAAATAACCAGATTGGGTTTACAACAAATTATTTGGATGCAAGGTCTTCTACTTATTGCACGGATGTGGGAAAAGTTACGCTATCACCGGTATTACATGTAAATGCCGACGATGCAGAAGCTGTAGTACACGCTATATTATTCGCTCTGGACTTTAGAATGGAATTTGGCCGTGATGTTTTTATCGATTTGCTGGGATATAGAAAATATGGCCATAATGAGGGCGACGAACCAAGATTTACTCAGCCAAAGCTATACAAGGCAATCGCTAAACACGACAACCCGAGAAATATTTATGCCGAAAAATTATATAAGGAAGGTATTATTGACAAGGGGTATACTGAAAAATTAGAACAGGAATACAAAGATAAGTTAGAAGAGAAGCTAGAGGATTCACGCAAAGAAGATAAAACCGAGATCACACCTTTTATGCAGGATGAGTGGGAAGGTTATGTTTATGCTGAAGAGGATTTAATGATGAAGGAGGTTAATACCAAATTCGATCTGAAGAAATTAACCGAAATTGCTACAGTAATCACCGAGCTTCCTAAGGGCAAGAAGTTTCTGCGTAAAATATCAAAACTTATTGAAGCTCGTAAAACAATGTATTTCGAAGATAACCAGTTAGATTGGGCAATGGGTGAGTTACTTGCTTATGGAACATTGCTGAAAGAAGGTTATGATGTAAGATTGTCTGGACAAGATGTAGAACGAGGAACTTTTTCACACCGCCATGCAGTTGTAAAAGTAGAGGATAGTGAAGAAGAGATTGTTTTACTCAATGAACTTGAAGGAGATCAAGGGGATTTTTATATCTATAATTCCTTACTTTCTGAATATGGAGTTGTTGGTTTCGATTATGGTTATGCGATGGCAAGTCCTAAAACTTTGACTATTTGGGAAGCACAATTTGGAGACTTCAGTAATGGAGCGCAAATAATGATCGATCAATATATTTCGGCGGCCGAAGACAAGTGGAAGCTTCAAAATGGATTGGTTCTGTTATTGCCTCATGGCTATGAAGGACAGGGAGCCGAGCATTCATCTGCGAGAATGGAGCGTTATCTTCAGCTCTGTGCAAATGATAATATGTTTGTAGCCGATTGTACAACTCCGGCAAATATGTATCATTTGTTGAGAAGACAAATGAAGGTAGGTTACCGTAAACCTTTAATCGTATTCACTCCTAAGAGTTTACTACGCCATCCGAAGGTACTGTCAACGAAAGAAGAATTTGCCAACGGAAGTTTTCAAATGGTTATTGATGATGAACAAGCCAAGAAGCAAAAGAATAATATTAAATCGTTGGTTTTCGTAACCGGTAAGTTTTACTACGATTTACTGGAAAGAAAAGAAAA
>CBDUGY010000037.1:0-23555 GCA_965367015.1 uncultured Ulvibacter sp. | reverse complement strand
TTCATGGCGTTCATGGACAAAGCAACCTCCCAGACTTCCGGGTCCGCTATTCAAATATTTATAGGTACACCATACGGCAAAATCGGCTCCTGTTTCGTGTAAATCTGGTTGTATGTTTCCAACACCATGTGCGAGATCGAACCCCACTAAACAGTTGTGTTTATGCCCTAATTGGGTAATCTTTTTCAGAGGAAATGCTTGTCCCGTATAATAATTTGTGCTCCCAATCATAAGTAAAGCGATTTCATCGCCCTGTTCAGAAACAATTTTTTCTAAATCTTCAAACCTGCACAACTCTTCACCCCGCCTTGGTTTCCATAAAATTAATCCTTCATGAGGATTGAAGCCATGGAATTTTAACTGACTCTCAACTGCGTATTTATCACTAGGAAAAGCGTCACTTTCTATAACGATCTTGTATTTCTTTTTAGTAGGTTGATAGAAAGAAACCATCATTAAATGAAGGTTGGTGGTAAGCGTATTCATAATAACAACTTCAGACGGCTTAGCGCCGACGATCTTTGCCATACTTTTTGTTAGAAACTCGTGATATGGCAGCCATGGATGTTTCGCTTCAGTATGACCTTCAACACCTAGTCGGGCCCAATCTTCGAGTTCCTGCTCAATATAATTAGAAGTTGAAACAGGTTGTAATCCTAAAGAATTACCACAAAGATATATCAAGGGACTGCCATCACTTGCAGCGGGTAGACGAAATTTACTTCTAAATTTGTGCAACGAGTCTCGCTGATCCTGAGATTGGGCATACTTAAGTGTGTTCTCCATATTTAATGTACCGAAATATTTGTAAAATATAGTTTAAAATTACCGGTGCTGTCTTTATGCATAGTCGCCAGTTTTATGCCCTTGTACATTTGATAATCTTCCCATGTATTCACCATTGAAGGTATCGAATCATTCCCTTTTCTAAAAACCCATTCTTTTATCTCATAATCTTTTCCGAAGTAAAAATCGTATGCATCACCCGGGGTGTATCCTCCTTCATTACTATACACAATTGTAAGCATATCTAAGGTATCTTTCGAGATAGGAGCTATTACATTACTCTTTTCGGAAAAAGATGTGCCTTCGTCCCACATCAAATTAAAAGGTGCAAGAAGCCAGTATTTATCATTTATGAATGCGGCGTCTGTTTTCATAGTGATGCTGTCAATTTTTGAGCGATTGTAACTCACCGAATCATTTTGTTGTCGCATGATTACACTCTGAGTTTTGGGTTCCCAAGTCCAAGAGCGTTCAAAGTGATTTGCGCCTCGATCAACATTAAAAGTAAAGTTTATTTGGTTCACATCATCCCATCTCAAATAACCACTTTTTAGAGCGATAGTCTCAGCAGTTGAAATCCCGGGTTTTGCATCGTGATCGGGAACAAACTCTCTACTGGATTTGTCTTCAGAGGATTTGGTGAGCTCGTTACAAGAGGAAAATAACGGGATAACTAATATTATAAAGAACAAGCTTTTCATTTTCTGAAGGAATTTCAGTAAAAATAAACAATCTATTAATCAAGCCATAATTTTTGTACTTTTAAGTATGGAAAAGATCATCGAATATTCAAACGGCGAAGTAACAGTAGTTTGGAAACCAAACAGATGTATTCATTCGGCTAAATGCGTCAATGGAAATCCCGATGTATTTAAACCGAAAGAGAAGCCATGGGTACAGGTGAATAACGCTAAAACGAAAGCTATAATTAACACGGTAAAAGAGTGCCCGAGTGGAGCGCTTAGTTATTATTTGAATGATAAGAAACCAAAGGTCGAAGGGACAATAAAAGATGCACAAAAAACGAAGGTTGAAGTCGTGAATAACGGACCACTACTTATTCATGGTGGGATTACTATCGATCACGCCGATGGTACGAGAGAAGAAAAGACCAGAACCACGGCTTTTTGTAGATGTGCTAAAAGCAGCAATAAGCCATTTTGTGATGGCTCACATAACATGTAATTATGGATGTAATTGTTTCAGAAAATAAAGAAAAAAAACGCTTCGAAGTAACTCTCGATGGTAAGGTAGCTGTTATCGAATATATAAGGGCGGAAGATAAAATGTATTTAACGCATACTGAGGTGCCCAACGAGTTTGAAGGCAAGGGCATTGCTTCTAAAATGGTTAAGCAGGTTCTTCAGAAAATTAAAGATGAAGGGCTTAAATTGGTGCCCCTATGTCCGTTTATTGCTTCATACATAAAACGTCATCCCGAGTGGAAAGAAATCTTAGCAAAGGGATATAATGTATAAACACCCTTCTAAATTAATAGAAGGGTGTGTTTTATAGGGTTATTATAGATTTTTTAGTCTACTGCGTCTTCGACATCATCGGCGATTTTCTCTACTGTCGACTTCTCTCTACAACTAGTAAAGGTTGTTGTGCCAAGTATTCCAAAGGCGAATAATAAAATGAATGCTCTCTTTTTCATAACTATTGAGTTAAGTATTAATAAATTGGTGCTAAAGTCTTCTTCCAGTGATTATCTTGTAAAGAATTGCAATCACGGCTAAAACCAATAAAATGTGAATTAGGTTTCCAACAGCAGGGAAGGCAAAATAACCAACGAGCCATCCAATTACTAGAATAACGATTATTAACCAAAGTAAATCTTTCATAATTTTAAGTGTTTATAGATTAGTGAGATAAATTTACTGGTAATGAAATGACCTTAAAAGTTATTTAACCCATGTTTAACTAAAATTAAAACTATTTACTTAAAATTGTTAATTTTGAATCTAATGTGTTAAATTCTTTATGAAATCGTAATCCCTTGTTAATATATCTATGAATAATGAATTTGATACAAATCGAGAAACTTGGAATAAAAAAGTGATTATACACGCTGCGAGCGAATTCTACGGACTCGAAAAATTTAAAAAAGGTAAATGCTCACTGAAGAAGTTTGAGTTGGAAGCATTGACAAGTGTGAGCGGCAAGTCTTTGTTACATTTGCAGTGTCATTTCGGCCAGGATACCCTGAGTTGGAGTAGGATGGGAGCGCAATGTACCGGTGTTGATATTAGCGATAAGGCAATTGAACTTGCTCGGGAACTTAATAAGGAGCTAAATCTCGATGCGAAATTTGTTTGCTGCAATGTCTTGGATACTTCAGATTATATTTCTGAAACATTTGATATCGTTTTTACCAGCTATGGTACCATTGGATGGTTGCCCGATTTGAAGCCTTGGGCAAAGATGATCTTCGAAAGGCTTAAACCAGGAGGTATATTTTATATGGTAGAATTTCACCCTATCGCCTGGATGTTCGATTATACAGTAGCACCACCACAGCTTAAATATGGTTATCAACAACGAGAAGTTATTTACGAAGAATATGAAGGGACATATGCCGATAAAAATTCGAAAATGCTTAGTAAAGAATATTCCTGGAACCACAGTTTAAGTGAAGTTGTAAATGCCTTGATTAGTGCCGGGCTGAGAATAGAATATTTAAATGAACACGAACAATGCCCTTACGATATCTTTCCCGGATTGGTAAAAAATATCCAGGGTTTATATGAGATACCCAACGGACTTTATCCCTTGATCTACGAATTAAAGGCGGTTAAAGATTAATTTTAACGTTCGAATGTTGTAATAGAGCCATCCATAATATTGCCGTCCGATAGTTGAAAGGTTGAGTTTTGAAGCAGTAGTATTCCGTTATTTTCGTTGTTGATATAAAGCACTTCATTTTGGCCTTCAATTACAATGCTATAGTTGTAAGTTCCGGTGTCATATCGAGCATAAATATCCTCCGGTCCCGTGGTCACGATATTATTAACTACGGTGACCTCTGAAGTGGTTTCATTAAAGGTCCAGGTAACATCTCCTAGATTGTAGTCGATATTAAATCCTGCAATTGTTCCTGTAAAATTGACTAAATTCCAACTACCTTCAAGCGTTGATAATTGTGAATTGTCATCATCATTATTACAGCCCAGGAAGAGTGTAATACACAATCCTGCGATTAAAATTTTTCTTAGAGTTTTCATAATCTTTTATTCTAAGATGGTAAAAATATGGTAAGGTTGCTTGAATTTTAGTGCTGATCTTTTTTCAATAATTCCGGAAATTTTTTCTGAAAACGCTTAAGTCTTGGAATTGATACATTCTGAATGTAAGGGTTCCCTGGATTAAGTCGTTCGTAATTTTGATGATAATTTTCTGCAACCCAGAATTGCTGAAAGGGTAAAACCTGTGCCGCAACCTTGTCATCACCTAACGTTTTATTGATGGTAGCAATCTTTTTATCAATGATCTTTTTTTGTTCATCATTCTGATAAAATATGATAGAACGATACTGGCTTCCTCTATCGGGACCTTGACCGTTAACCTGCGTTACGTTTTGAGAACCAAAGTAAACATCTACCAACTGACTAAAGGTAACAACTGAAGGGTCGTAGATAATCTCAACTGCTTCCGCATGACCGGTCGTTCCTGTATTGCTCGATTCATAAGTTGGATTCTCGGTATGACCACCACTATAACCGGAAATTGATTCCTTAACCCCTTTCACACTTTCATAGATAGCTTCAACACACCAAAAACAACCGCTCGCAAAATAGGCCCGCGCAAAGCCATTTTTTATTTCTACTTGAACTGGTGTAATTTCTTTTTGTGCTACAGCTTCCGCATTCTTGTTCTTTTCATTAGATGATTGACAAGAAGCCTGCATCACCATCAGAAGAGTAATAGCAATTAGTATAGTATACTTTCTCATTTTAATTTTTTGTGATTTCTCTCGGAATATTAACTTGATTCTTTTCAGTTTAAGGTACAAAAAAAGCCTTCATTAAAATGTGAAGGCTTTGTTATAGTTTTTGAATGTTTACTTTTTCAATTTAACGAAAAGCTTGTCCATCTTTTCTTTTTCTTCATTAGCAAGATCCGGATCTACTAAAATCCTTCCGCTATGTTCATCAGTAATGATCTTCTTACGTGCGGCGATCTCCATCTGGATTTGAGGTGGGATAGTAAAGAATGAACCTCCCGATGCACCACGCTCTACTGCAACAACTGCCAAACCATTTTTTACATTAGTGCGAATGCGTTTGTAAGCATTAATCAAACGATCTTCTATCTTCTTTTCAAAGCTTTCAGATTCTTTGATCAACGATTTTTCTTCCTTTTCAGTTTCTGATAGAATCTCATCCAATTCACCTTGCTTATGCTTCAAGTGATCTTCACGAGCCTTAACACGCTCTTTAGTTTCTTCAATAACCTGAGCTTTCTGCTCGATCTGAGCTTTAAACTCCTTAATATGCTTATCTGCCAATTGAATTTCTAATTCTTGAAATTCAACTTCTTTACTTAAAGAGTTATATTCTCTATTATTACGAACATTCTCCTGTTGTGTTTTGTACTTCTTTATTAAGCCTTTTGCTTCTTCAATAAGATTTTTCTTAGCTTTAATACTGTCTTCAATAACCTCAAGATCAGTCTTTAATTTTTCAAGACGAGTGTTCATTCCTGCTACTTCATCTTCAAGGTCTTCTACCTCCAAAGGAAGTTCTCCACGTACATTTCTAATTTCATCAATTCTGGAATCGATGAGTTGTAAATCGTACAATGCTCTTAATTTTTCTTCTACTGTAATTTCAGTTTTTGTTGCCATATTTTAAAAATAGCTAATAGGATTGGTGTTTATTCGCGATAAAACGACCTTGCCTTCCGACAAAGCAGGTGCAAAATTAGTGATTTTTTTGTTAAGGAAAGAATGTAAAAGGTCTTTTGTGTATTGTTCACTTTCATAATGCCCAATATCAACTAAAACCAGTTTATCCTCAGCCTGGAAAAAATCATGATATTTTAGGTCGGCTGTTATATAAGCATCTACTCCTGCTGCCTTCGCTGCATTTATTGCAAAGCTACCACTACCTCCCAAAACCGCAACTTTTTTAATATGCTTATTGAGCAATTTTGAATGTCGGATACAATCGGTTTTCATTTTGGATTTTACAATTTTCAGAAAATCCTTTTCAGACATTGTTTTGTCAAATTCACCGAACATTCCCATCCCTAAATGCTGATTTGTGTTTTCCAGCGTGGTAATCTCGTAGGCTACTTCTTCATAAGGATGATTGTTGAATAAAGCCTTTAATATTGCCGATTGCTTATGAGGTTGGTAGGTGATGCTAATTTGAACTTCCTTTTCAAAATGTGTTTCTCCCTTCTTTCCTTTAACGGGATTTGTATTTTCATTTCCATTGAAACTCCCCAGGCCATCTACATTAAAGCTACAATTTGTATAATTGCCGATTTCACCTCCACCGGCTTCAAATAATGCCGCTCTTAATAGATCTGCATTCTCAAACGGAACATAAGTAATCAATTTCTTTATTGTTTCTTTTTTCGGAAGCAAGACATGTCTGTTCTTTAGTTCTAATTTTTCACAAATCATTGCATTTACTCCATTCCATGAGTTATCTAATGCGGTATGCATTGAGAAGATAGCGATATCATTTTTGATAGCTTTTTCAACAACTCGTTCCACATAGGTCTGGCCAGTCAGTTTTTTTAAACCTGAAAAGATGATAGGGTGAAAGCTTACAATTAAGTTGCAATTAAGATTAATAGCTTCATCAACCACTAGTTCAAGAGTGTCTAAAGTTACCAGAATCCCTTCAACCGATGTATTTGCATCACCCACTAGCAGTCCTGTATTGTCGAAATCTTCTGAATAAGCGAGTGGTGCTAATTCTTCCAGTATGGTAATTACATCCTGTACCTTCATTAGTTTTGTTTTGCGGTAAAGATAGAAGATTATGCCTTAGTTGAAAAGTCTGAAATCTGAAAGTTGAATTTCACTTATTTAAAAAATATAGCTGTTTCTATTTTTTTCTGAATAACCTTAAATCGATTTTGTACTTTCGTTCCATGAAGCTTTTACGCGTACTTCTTTTTCCATTTTCCATTCTTTACGATGTAATTACGTCGATCAGAAACTATTTCTACGATAGAGGTTGGTTTACAAGTAAAAGTTATGACATTCCTGTGATTTGTGTTGGGAATTTATCGACGGGTGGCACAGGAAAGTCGCCAATGGTGCAATTTTTAATTGAATTTCTTCGGAAAGACTTCAGAGTTGGGGTTTTGAGCAGGGGATACAAGCGCAAAACCTCCGGGTATCTCGAAGTTCATAGTGATAGTACTGCATTTGATGTGGGAGATGAACCACTTCAGTTTAAACAAAATTATCCTGAAGCTATTGTTGCGGTATGTGCAGACAGACGTGAAGGCATATTAAGACTAAAAGAAAAAGTGGATCTAATAATACTGGATGATGCTTTTCAGCATAGAAGGGTGAAAGCGTCAACTTATATTTTACTAACACCTTTCGATGATCTCTATGTAGATGATTATTTATTGCCAACCGGAAATCTCCGAGAAGGAAGAGTAGGAGCGAGGAGAGCCGATATTGTCGTGGTAACTAAATGTCCTGAAGGAGTAGCGTATTCCGAATTGCAAAAAATTCAGCATCGCCTAAAACTGTTGCCGGAACAGCGAGTATATTTCTCCAAGATTGGGTATGATAAAATGATTTACGGTGCTTCAGAAACACTGCATCTTTCTTATCTGCAAGATAAGAGATTTACCTTGGTAACAGGAATTGCCAATCCGAAACCTTTGGTCGATTTTCTTAATCGGAGTCATTTTAGTTTCGAGCATTTAAAATTTGCCGATCATCATGAGTTTTCTGTTTCGGAAATTGCAAAACTCAAAAAGAAAGAAATTATATTGACCACTGAAAAAGATTTTATGCGTTTACATCCCGAACTGGGGAAATACGCATTGTACTATCTGCCCATTAAAACACAAATTTTAAATGATCAAGAAGGCTTCTTTATTCAAAGAATTTTGCAGGAGATTGATGAAGCTAGATTCAGTTAATTAACTAACCGGAAATTTCTTTCCTTCGAGAGTACGATATATTTTTTCGAAAAACTCTTCGGTTTTAAATGGCTTCGGAATGATCTCATTAAATCCGGCTCGGTAAAACTCATCCAAGTTTTCATCAATTGTTACAGCAGTTAATGCAATTATTGGCAGTTGTTTGTCAAACTCCCGAATCTTTTGAGTTGCTTCAATACCACTTATTCCCGGCATGTGGATATCCATAAGAACGACGTCGAATGTATTTTCTTTAATAATCTTAATCGCATCCATTCCATTGTCTGCAACCATACATTTCATTTTGTTCTTTTCAAGAATTTTTTTGGTGATCATTTGGTTAATCTTGTTGTCCTCCACCACCAGAACCGATTTGTTTTCAAGGGCTACATAATCCACGTCGTATATAATATTATTGGGGTTACTATCTTCTTTATATTCTTCGGCAATATCGAAGTTGATATTAAACCAGAATTTCGATCCTTTACCCAACTGACTCTCAAGATGAATTTTACTATTCATTAATTCCAGTAAATTTTTCACAATCGAGAGACCTAATCCTGTACCTCCAAATTTTCTATTAATTTGAAGTGATCCTTGGGAAAAGGTTTCGAAAATACTTTTTTGTTTTTTCTTTGAAATACCAACGCCGTTATCCTCTATTTCAAAATGTAAGGAAACCTTATTGGTCTTCTGATCTAGTCTTTTGATACGTACCGTCACGTCTCCGTTCTGAGTAAATTTTACTGAGTTTCCGATAAGATTAATCAGAATCTGAGAAAGTTTTAATGGATCCCCTGCAAGCTTGGCAGGAATACTCTCGTCGAACTCAAGATGTAGCTTATTTTTTCTATCATCTGCCGATTTCTTTAAAGCGATTAATACGTCATTAATCCGTTTTTTCAGATTAAAACTTGTCTTTTCAACCTCTACCTTATTGGCCTCTAGTTTATTGAGGTCTAAGATGTTGTTTATTAATGAAAGCAGGTAATCTCCGGAGAACTTAAGAGAATTTAAATGCTCTCTTTGGTATTCTTTAGGATTTTCCTCCATCAATAAATGTGTGAGTCCGGTAACCGCATATAATGGCGTCCGCAATTCGTGCGTTATAGTAGAAAGGAATTGGGCTTTTGCCAACGAGGCTTTTTCAGCCTTTTCTTTGGCTAGTTGTAATTCATTATTTTTATCCTGTAAGAGTTCGTTTGCTTTAGCTCTTAAATTGTTATTTTTATATAAAGAAAGCGTGAGTAATGAAAGAATTACAATTAACGCAATACTGAGGCCATTGGTCATTTTACCAAAGTTGATAGAGCGTTTTTTAGCATCAAGATCGTCTTTTTGTGTTTCTATAATATTCGTTAGATCTCCTACCTTCGATTCTACTTCTACACCTTTTGAAATTGCCGTAACATAGACCTGAAAAATTGAATCATTTTTACTTTCATATTTTTTCAATAAGTCTTCTGCCAGGAGGAAGTCTTTTTCTTTCAATGCAATTTGCGAAGCAACCTTATAGCTGTTAATTCTTAATTTGGTATACGAATGCTCATCACTTAAGTTAATTGCGCTATCTAGTGCTTCTTTCGCCTGCGCCAAATTTTGTTCGCTTACAGGCATCTCCAGTTGTAATAGTGCTTCGGCCTTATTAAGATGTGAGAATGCCTCTTGATACGTTAAGTCATAAGACTGAAACAAGGGTATTCCGGCATCAAAGTAATTTAGAGCAGTTCTGGGATTCCCTTTCTTAAGTTCTAATAGGCCCATACCCATTAAAATGTTCGACTGATTCTTCTCATCGTTTAATTGAGTAAAGATCTTATCAGCTTGTTTGAAGTAATTTTCAGCTTCTTCAAATTTATTCTGGCGAGTTAGAATTAGGGCATAGGAGTTAAAAGCCAAGGCAATAGCCGTTTTATCTGTATCTATTTTTTCCAATAGTTCTATTGCATCTAAATTGTCTGATGCTGCCTTATTATAGTTTTGAAGGTAATAGTGTAGTCTGGTGGAGGTTAATAATAGATCCGCTTTAAGGGATTCATTATCTAATTTGGCAGAAAGCCTATTTGCTTTTCTTAATTTAACAATTGCATTCTCGTAATCCTGAACAATAATAGCCTTGCCCGCCTCAGCTTGATACTTCTTGACTAAAGTCAATGTATCTTGCGGGGTTTGCATTGTTTTTCCACTATAGGTTACAAAAAGTAATACTAAAAACAGTACTACATTTTTGCATGAAAATTTCCTAATTATCATTTTTTAAATGCAGTTGGGCGATAAATATAGTCATTTCCTCGATAATTGTAAGATTAAATCTACAATTCTTGAAGAATATCCTATTTCATTATCGTACCAGCCAATTATTTTTACCATCTTTCCTATAACTGAAGTCATCTCAGCGTCGAAGATACAAGAGTGCGTATTTCCAATAATATCAATAGATACGATAGGGTCTTCAGTATATTCTATAATGCCCTTTAAAGTAGTCTGAGAGGCTTTTTTAAAGGCACAATTGACTTCCGCGATTGTTATCGACTTTTTAACATTTAGAGTAATATCACATAAAGAACCGTTTGGAACAGGAACTCTAATACCACAACCCCCAATAGAATCGCTCAATTCAGGGAATATTTTGGTAAGGGCTTTGGCCGCTCCAGTAGTTGTAGGTACAATAGACTGACCTGCAGCTCTGGCCCTGCGTAAGTCGCGGTGTGGCTGATCGTGCAAACTTTGGTCGGTAGTATACGAATGAACCGTTGTGATATATGCTTGCTCAATTCCGCATAGTTCATTGATAACCTTCAGCATGGGTGCCGCATTATTTGTAGTGCAGGAGGCATTTGATACAATAACATCATCTTTCGTTAAAATAGCGTGATTTACGCCAAAAACCACAGTTTTTATATCATCGTCTGTGGGCGGAACAGAAAGAATAACTCTTTTTGCCCCAGATTTGAGATGTTTTTCTAATTGATGGCGCGTTTTGAATTTCCCGGTACATTCGATTACGAAATCAATAGCACCCCATTTTATATTATCAATAGTGTTTTCAGAAGAAAATTTAATTTTTTTATGGCCAACAGTTATTTCATTTTCTGTAAAACTAACTTTTTCGTCCAAAACCCCATGAATACTGTCGTATTTAAGTAAGTGGCTCAATGTTCTAGCATCTGCTAGGTCATTTATAGCAACAACTTCTATTGTAGGGTGATTTAGTAATAATCTGAAAAGACTTCTTCCTATACGACCAAAACCGTTTATTCCTATTTTAATCGTGGACTCCATTTTTAAGTGAGATGTTTTTGCGCCTTGTAAGATGAGCGCACTAAGGGGCCACTTTCAACATGGCGAAATCCCATTTCCAGCCCAATTTTTTCATATTTTGCAAATTGCTCTGGAGTAATAAATTCTTTAACCGGTAAGTGTCTCTTTGAAGGCTGAAGATATTGTCCGAGGGTAAGGATATTAAGACCAACTGCTCGAAGGTCTTCCATAGATTGTAATACTTCATCTTCTTTTTCACCTAAACCAAGCATTATTCCGCTTTTTGTACGCGCAATTCCTTGATCCTTCAAATATCGAAGTACTTCCAGACTTCTCTCATATTTTGCTTGAATTCTAACTTCGCGTGTCAAGCGTTTTACAGTTTCCATATTATGTGAAACTACTTCCGGTTTTACAGCAATGATCCGATCTATATTGCGGGTTACCCCTTGAAAATCGGGGATTAGTGTTTCTAATGTTGTTTCCGGGTTCATCCGGCGAATTGCTTTCACAGTTTCGGCCCAAACAATGGATCCCATGTCTTTTAAATCGTCTCTGTCTACAGAAGTCACTACGGCATGCTTGATGTTCATAATTTTAATGGAACGAGCTACTTTTTCAGGCTCGTCCCAATCAATGGTATCCGGACGGCCTGTTTTAACACCACAAAATCCGCAGGAACGTGTACAAACATTTCCTAAGATCATAAAAGTTGCCGTTCCTTCACCCCAACACTCACCCATATTCGGGCAGCTTCCGGAGGTGCAAATAGTATGAAGATCATACTTGGCGACCAAGCCTCTAAGTTCAGTGTATTTTTTTCCTGTTGGAAGCTTCACCCGAAGCCATTTTGGCTTGGGTTCTCGCTTTAAAATTTCTGCTGTTTCTGTACTCATAATAGATTACAAAGATACAATTAAAAAAGTCCAAAAATCAAATCAGAAAAATTCAAATTAAGGAATTGTAATGTTTGAATTATTCGTGTTTCAAAGTGTAGATAAATACCAAAGACTAAAGCCAATAAGCACAAGAATGGATATAAGGCTATAGTATCTCATAAAAGTCGAAGGCCTGGATTCTTTGGGCGTGTGTTTTCCAGTAAGCAATATAAAATTAGTAATTGCATAGAATGGTGCTGTGAGAAAGGAAAGCATCGTGGCGATTTTTATTAATAAACCCATTTCAGAAATAAAAAAGAAAAAAATCGCCATAGTGCCAAGCATCAGCACTAATAACCAAAACAAATATCCTTTGCTAAGCTTTTTCTTTGTCAGGATCTCTGTCGTTGCGTTCATAACTCTGGGCGAAGCATCCAGTGTAGTCAATGTCGTACTAAACATTGTTGTAAGTGCTGCAATTCCAATAATTACTTTAGCCCCATCTCCTAAACTATAAGTATACATTGAAATCAGCTGATTTGCAAATTCACCTCCTTTATCAGAAAATGATTCGCCACTGTTAAACATGACCAATGCACCGAGCGATAGAAATCCTATCGCCAGAACGATTGTGGTAACAAAGCCAACATTAAAATCGAATCTGGACTGTTTTTGTGTAATAGTTGGATTTAGTTTGTGTTTTTCAACCGTCCATATAGAATGCCAGATCGAAATGTCCAGGGGAGCGGGCATCCAGCCCATAAATGCAATGAGGAAGGCTACTGAAAGAGCATCTGTTGGTAATACTTGAGTAAAATTTAGAACAGGCGTTTGGTCTACCGCAAGGATTACAGCTACTATTGTGCTGATTGTAAGGCAGATTACGATAATTTTCATCAAGTGATCCAGCGCCTTGTATCTGCCAATGATCAATATCGCGAAACAGACTGCGGTAATTATTGCTGTCCAAACTACTATCGATCCAAAACCGAAAATAGATGTTGCAATTCCTGCTGTTACAATGGTAACTGCAGTTTGAATGGTAAACATTGTTGCAAAAGTGAGCAGGAAATAAGCGATTAAAACACCTTTACCCAATTTTCGATATCCCATTAATAAGCTCTCGCCTGTAGCACTGGCATATCTAGGACCGTATTCAAAAAACGGATACTTAACCGCGTTTATAAGAAATAAAACCCATAAAAGTCCAAATCCAAAGTCGGCACCTGCTCTCGTAGACTGAACCAAATGAGAAACTCCAATTGCTGCTCCAGCAAATAAAAAACCGGGACCCAGTCTTTGAAGCACTTTTCTCAATCCTTATTATTTTGTATTATAATTTCGGCTAAGAGTTTTCTTGCGCGCAGCAGCCGAACTTTCACATTATTAAGAGGTTCTTCGAGAGTTTCAGAAATTTCATTATAACTCATTTCATGAAAATAGCGAAGATTAATTACATCCTGATAATGCGGTTTTAGTTTTTTAATAAACTGTAATAACTCTGCGAGGTTTTGTTCAGTAATCAATTTGTCTTCAGCGGTTGGAGTGTCGTCTGCAATTTTCTCAACAATTTCTTCGGAAGCATCTGTAGTATGTAGATATATTGAGGCATTCCTCTTACGGGTCTTATCAATTTGAATATTCTTAGAAATGGTAATCAGCCAGGTGGGAAAAGCATATTTTGCATCATAGGTTTCAATTCGGTCGAAAGCCTTCGAAAAGGTCTCGATCGAAATATCTTCCGCTTCAATTTCATTGCGTACTCTTTTTAACTGAAATCCATAGACTTCATTCCAATACCTGTCTAACAAGAACTTAAAGGAGCTTTGCTTACCGTTTTTTGCCTTTTCTATTTGCTTTAATAATTCCTTTTTTTCTACTTCCACTGCGGGGGTTTTGCAAATCTGTTGGAAATAAAGATACTCATTTGAAAGAATATTAAAAATAATTCGAAAAAAGGAATAAATAGAACAAGATCTTTTTCTTGCAACTTATAGGCTGCTTTTCCAATAACAATAAATTGTATTAAAAATCTTAGAATTATAACAATTAAAGGGATCTTCCAATCTAGAAAGAGTAAACTCGTGATTGCCAGTATCCAGAAAAGCAGATTGCCAACATAATAGATTCCCAACAATATTTTGTGTTTAGTTTTATATAATTTGGCAGTTGTAATGTGCCTTCGCTTCTGTAATTTCCATTGGCTCCATTTTTTCTTTGGAATTGAGTAAGTAAAAGCATTTTCATCTACACAGATTGCAGTATTTTTTCCGGTGCCAGCTTCATTTACAAAAAGGTCATCATCACCTGAAGACAATTTAATGTGAGATATAAAACCGTTAATACTATAATAAAGTGAACTGGAGTATGCCAGATTTCGACCAACTCCCATATATGGCATTCCCGCTGTAGCATACGAGAAATATTGTGTCGCTGTCATCAAAGTCTCAAAACGGATAAGTTTATTGAGTATACCTCTCTCTTTATTATAAGCACCATACCCCAGAATAAGGTGTTTTTCTTCCGAAAAATTCTCAGTCATTATACGGAGCCATTGATTAGAGGCCGGTTTACAGTCGGCATCAGTAAATAACAATCGCTCGTGCTTAGCGCGCTTTATTCCTAGTGTTAAGGCGTATTTCTTACTTCCCCAAAAGGTTTCATTATTTATTACATTAACAATTTGAACTCTGGAGTCTTCTAAGGCAAAAGCTTCCATCACTTCTAAGGTTTCGTCGACTGAAGCATCATTAATGAGTATGAGCTCAAAATCTGGATGTTCTTGTTTTAGCAAAAGCGGAATATTTTGCTTTAAATTTTCAGCTTCATTCTTTGCACATACTATGAGAGAGACAGGATAATTTTCAGAAGAAATTTTCTCCGAAGTATTAAAAAATGAAAATTTTGAAAACAAGAAATAAAAAGTACAGTTAACCACAACAACTGCAATGAGAGCGTAAAGTAATATCATACTTTATTAAAATATTTTGGATATGCAGTAATAAGTCTGAGAAGGCAAGAGGTACTTTAAAACCATAGAAGTTAGCTCTAATTATTTAATTATACAGATCACTGATTGTGTGCTTCTTCGGTGCAATTTTCAAACTGATCCGGTGTTTTTCCACAAAAACCACAGGATTCACCTTCTTTGTTTAAAAATGGGCTCTGACTTGCGCAAGTACCTGCGAATTTTCCGTCTTTTTTGCCCCAAATTTTAATAGCGATACCTGCTACTGCGAGTAGAAGTAATACAAGTGTGATTAATAGAAGTTTCATAGTTTCGGATTATTCTGCAAAAATACAATCTTTCTTGGTGATGTACTTCAAATTTGATTATTTTTAGCGTTTCATAAAAAGAATTTAACAATGTACTCATTCAATAAAATTATAGCCGCTTTTGCAATCATTCTCAGCCTTTTCTCATGTAAAAATGAATCAAAAGATGTGAGTCCGGAAACTGTAAAAGAGAATTTACAGAAGAAAGTTGAAGCTCAAACCCCGGAGATGAAAAAGCAAATTAACAGTGTAATGACAAAGGCTATGGTTACACCAGAATTAAAAACTTTTACAAGTGCATTGGTTAGTGCCGGTCTTACGGATCTATTAAGTACTGATGAAGGACCATTTACTCTTATAGCTCCTAATAATGAGGCTTTTGATCAATTAAACAAAACCGATCTCAACGCACTTCTCGATCCGCAGAATAAAGGAAGATTAACTCTCCTACTAAAAAATCATATTGTAAAAGGTAACGTGGATTCTGCCAAGATGGTTCAAAATATCAAAAGTGGGAATGGAAGCTATTCTTTAGAGACACTTTCTGGCACGAAACTGATCGCAACTATGAAGGGAACGGATATTGTGATAAAAGATTCAAAAGGAAGAGAAGCAGTACTTGGGAAAAGTGATATTACAGGATCTAATGGAGTTGTACATGTATTAGATACAATTCTTGGCTCCTACTAAATAACATTTACTTCTGGTTCGATATAAATTCCGAATTTTTCTTTGATTGTTCGTTGTATGCGTATAGCAAGTTCCCATATCTCTTGTCCTGTCGCATTACCATAATTTACTAAAACCAACGCTTGGTTTTTATGTACTCCTGCATCGCCAAATTGCTTCCCTTTAAAGCCTGCTTGTTCTATAAGCCATCCTGCCGGAATTTTGAATTCAGTAGCTGACACTTCATAGAATGGAGCCCCGGGAAAATCTACTCTGAACTTTTTAAAAGTTTCACTATCGATTACAGGGTTTTTGAAAAAGCTACCACTATTTCCAAGCTTCGCAGGGTCGGGGAGTTTCGATTTTCGAATATCAATGACAGCATTCGAAATATCTTTGATAGTTGGTTCAATTATATGGTTTTCTGCTAGTTTCTCCTGAATGGCACCGTATGAAATACTTTTTTTATGGTTTTTCTTTGTCAGTTCGAAATCAACACTGGTAATTATATATTTTCCTTTCAGATCACTTTTGAATATAGAATTTCTATACCCGAAGTTACATTCTTCTTTTGTAAAGCTTCTCTCAAGCTGAGTGTCTATTTCAACAGTATTACATCTAATAAATGTATCTTTTAATTCGACTCCATAAGCGCCAATGTTCTGAATTGGTGCGGTGCCAACATTACCCGGAATGAGTGATAAATTTTCAATACCGCCAAAATTATTTTCAATACAATACATTACGAAGTCGTGCCAATTTTCACCGGCCATTGCTCTTACCTTAACTCTTTCACTATCTTCGGCAACTATTTCTAATCCTTTTAAATTTAAGTGAATCACCAAAGCATCGATATCTTGGGTGAGCAACATATTACTTCCACCCCCTAAGATAAAACGATTTGAATATTGCTTATTCGAAAGAACTTTCTTTAATTCGTCTATAGTTGAAACTGTCACAAAATAACGCGCATTACAATCGATACCGAACGTATTGTAGTCTTTTAGCGATTTATTTTCTTGTATCTGCATCAATCGCGATATTCTTCAAGGGCAATTTTTAGAATTTCAACAGCTCTAATGAGACTTTCTTTCTTTAACACGTAGGCTATTCTGATTTGATTCAAGCCAACCCCCGGACTGGAGTAAAAACCTGCGGCAGGGGCAACCATGATTGTTTCACCATTATCATCGAATTCCTCAAGCAACCACTGTGCGAAGTCATCACTATTTTTAATTGGAAGTTGTACAATACAATAAAATGCACCCTTTGGATTACCAACCTTAACGCCGGGTATTTCACGAAGTTTCGAAACTAAAGTGTTTCGTCTGTCTTCATATTCCTTGATAACTTCGTCGAAATAACTCTGTGGAGTTAGCAAAGCAGCTTCACTCGCGATCTGGGCAAAAGTTGGCGGACTCAATCTAGCTTGAGCAAATTTAACGGCAGCTTTTATAACTTGTTCGTTTTTAGAAACCAGACATCCAATCCTGGCGCCACACATGCTATATCGTTTAGAAACTGAATCTATTATAATTCCATATTCTTCTATTCCTTCTACTTGTAAAATCGAGTAATGTTCTGTGCCATCGTATGTGAATTCACGATAGACTTCATCTGCTACGAGAAATAGATTGTGCTTTTTAACAATAGCGGCTAACTTCTGAATCTCCTCTTTAGAGTACAAATAACCTGTAGGATTACCCGGGTTACAAATCAAAATGGCTTTTGTTCTTGGCGTTATCAGTTTTTCGAATTCTGTTATTGGAGGTAATGCAAAATTATCTTCGATTTTCGAAATTACTGGAACGATCTTTACCCCGGAAGCGGTCGCAAAGCCGTTATAATTAGCATAAAAGGGCTCTGGGATGATTATCTCGTCGCCGGTATCAGCAATGGTTCCCATAGCAAATAAAAGTGCTTCACTACCTCCCGTGGTTACAATAAGGTCTTCCGCTTCTACTGAAATTTTATTTCGCTTGTAATAATCAGCAATTTTCTCTCTGTATTCTTGTGATCCATCTGATCTCGTATAGGCTAAAATCTCCAAACTGTGATTGGCAACGGCATCCATCGCAATTTGTGGTGATTTTATGTCAGGCTGACCAATGTTGAGGTGATATACAGTCTTGTTTTGCTTATAGGCTTTTTCAGCATATGGAACCAATTTTCTTATGGGTGATTCCGGCATGTCTAAACCTTTTTTTGAGATAGAAGGCATGGTGTTTTATTTAAAAACAAAGTTGCGAAATATATTTTATAAATCCATAGCTATTAAAAGCACATTGCGCTTTTTTTTATATCTTGATTACAATTGCTTAGGATTGAGAAAAAGTGAAAATATTATTTCTTGTTGGGTGTATTTTCTGTGGAATATCCCTAGGGTTTTCGCAGGACGGATTCTATTTGCCCGAAAATCAGAAAAAGGATAAGATTTCGTTTGAATTGGTGAATAATCTCACCATTATACCGGTGGAGGTAAACGGTAAAATGCTGAGTTTTTTACTGGATACGGGCGTGAAATCCACCTTAATTTTTAGTCTAACTTCTAAAGACTCCCTGGAGATTAAGAATGCGGTTCCTGTAAAAATACGGGGATTGGGTGAAGGGGGAGTAGTCACCGCCCTAAAGAGTAAAAATAACCGTGTTCTGGTAGGAGATGCTATTGATGATAACCACACCATCTATGTTGTTTTCGATGAGACTTTGAATTTTTCTGCTCGAATGGGGATACCTATAAATGGCATCATCGGGTACGATTTTTTTAAAAGTTTTGTGGTGAAGACCGATTATATTTCGAAAAGAATCCATTTTTTCAACCCCGGTGCATTTAGCAGAAATAAGTGTAAAAACTGTGAGGAATACGACCTTACATTTTATAGGAATAAACCCTATGTTAACATAGAACTTTATTCGGGGAACAAAGTAAACGAAGTTACGCTCTTGATTGATTCTGGTTCCAGTGATGCCATCTGGTTATTTGATGAAGGGAATTATATTTCTGAAATACCTAAAAATTATTTTAATGATTATCTGGGATTAGGATTAAGCGGAAGTATCTTCGGAAAACGTTCAAAACTCGCCAAAGTTGCGCTCAATAAGTTTGAATTAAACAATTTGAATATCGCGTTTCCGAATATCCAATTGGATAGTACTTTATTCTATAAAGAGCGGGATGGTAGTTTGGGAGGTGACATCTTAAAACGCTTCACAGTGATTATGGATTATTCGGCACAAAAGATGTATTTAAGGAAAAACAAAAACTATAAACAACCCTTCCATTATAATATGAGCGGACTTATTATAGAGCACGACGGACTGGCGCTTGTAAAAAATAAGGAGGAGGTTAAAGATCAATCATTGAATTTAGATCAAACCGGGCAGAATAACGGAGCCGTTAGTATTTCAGTGAATCCTATTTATACCTTTTCATTAGTTCCAAGATTCGTCGTCGCAGATGTGAGAGAGAATTCGGCCGCTGCTCGTGCCGGCGTGCAAAGAGGTGATGAATTACTCAAGATTAACGGTAAACCAGCCCACAAGTATAAGCTTTACGAATTAACCAATTTATTCTCCCTGAAAGAAGGCAAGAAAATTAATCTAGAAATTAACCGGAATGAAAAAATAATAAAAGTAAAATTTGAATTAAAAAAATTGCTATAAAAAAAACCGGCATCTCGAAGATGCCGGTTTTAAATTTATTATGATTTCTCTTATTATTCTGTCTTTTCAAGAACACTCTTGCCATTGGCAAGAATTTCTCCTTTTATCTTTAGCGCTTTAATCGGTTCGTCGGCATTCGAATAAACAGTCACATTTTTTCTAATAGGTCCAACGCGATTTGTGTCATATTTAACCTGAATAGTACTCGAAGCACCTGGTGCTATAGGACCATCCGGTTTTTTAGGTACGGTACATCCGCAGCTTGATTTAACATCTGTAATAATCAAGGGAGCATCCCCAGTATTTGTAAATTCAAATACACGAACACCATCACTGCCTTTAGCGATTTCTCCGTAATCTACGGTTTCAGACTTAAAAGTAATTTTTGCCTGGGCATTGGCTGCAAAACTTATTAACGCAACCACTGCTATTAATACTAATTTTTTCATGATTTTGATATTTTAGTAAATGCTAATGTAGGTAACTTTCTTACAAACTGCAAAATAAGTTATTCACTTTTATTATCCTGCAGATATACCTACTTTTGCAGATTATTGTTCAAAAATTAGACCACAATATGGCTTTAGAAGCAAAATATGACGCAATAAACGTTGAAAACCGTTGGTATGACTACTGGTTGGAGAATAAACACTTCCATAGTGAAATAGATGAAAGAGAGTCATATACTATTGTAATTCCACCTCCAAATGTCACGGGAGTGCTTCATATGGGGCATATGTTAAATAATACTCTCCAAGATGTATTAATACGTCGTGCCCGCTTAAAAGGCTATAATGCATGCTGGGTTCCCGGAACAGACCATGCATCTATTGCTACTGAAGCCAAGGTGGTTAACAAGCTTAAAAGCGATGGAATAGACAAGGCGGATCTCACTAGAGAAGAGTTTCTGGAACATGCCTGGGAATGGACACATAAACATGGAGGTATTATACTTGAGCAGCTCAAAAAGTTAGGAGCTTCCTGCGATTGGGATCGTACTAAATTTACCATGGATGACGATATGTCAGCCTCCGTGATAAAAGTTTTTGTAGATCTGTATAAAAAAGGAAACATTTACCGCGGCTTCCGCATGGTAAATTGGGATCCACAAGCTCAAACCACATTGTCTGATGAAGAGGTTATACATGAAGAAAAACAAGGAAATTTATATTACTTAAAATATAAAATTGAGGGGAGTGACGAACACTTGACGATTGCCACAACGCGTCCGGAGACAATTTTGGGAGATACTGCTATTTGCATCAATCCCAACGACGAGCGATTTTCACATTTAAGAGGGAAAAAGGCAATTGTACCTATTTGTAATAGGGTGATACCAATTATTGAAGACGAATATGTAGATATTGAATTTGGTACAGGGTGTCTAAAAGTAACACCGGCACATGACGCCAATGATAAAATGCTGGGTGATAAACATGGCCTTGAAGTTATTGATATTTTAAATGACGATGCATCTCTTAATAGCTTCGGAATGCATTATATGGGCAAAGATCGCTTTGTTGCCAGAAAAGAAATTGTAGAGGAATTGAAAGATATGGGTGTTTTAGTGAAAACTGAAACTCATATTAATAAAGTTGGTACGAGTGAGCGTACCGGAGCGGTAATAGAACCTAAATTGAGTGATCAATGGTTTTTGAAGATGAAAGATTTGGCGCAACCAGCCTTAGATGCTGTTATAGAAAAGGACGTAAATCTAGTGCCGGAAAAGTTTGTGAATACCTACAAATACTGGATGGAGAATGTGCGCGATTGGAATATTTCTCGACAACTTTGGTGGGGACAGCAAATTCCAGCCTATTATTATGGCGAAGGGAAAGAAGATTTTATAGTTTCTGAAACTATTGAAGAAGCACTAAATGAAGCGAAAATTCGAACCGGTAATAATAAATTAACGGCTAATGATTTGCGTCAGGATCCAGATGTATTAGACACTTGGTTTTCTTCCTGGTTATGGCCAATAAGTGTATTTAATGGTATTCTGGAACCGGATAATGATGAGATCAATTATTATTACCCTACCAACGACCTTGTTACAGCGCCCGAAATTCTGTTCTTTTGGGTGGCGAGAATGATTATCGCGGGATATGAATACCGTAATGAGAAACCTTTTACGAATGTTTATCTTACAGGTATAGTGAGAGACAAGCAGCGTCGTAAAATGAGCAAGTCGCTTGGTAATTCACCTGATCCTATTGAATTAATGGAGCGATATGGCGCCGATGGCGTACGGGTTGGAATGCTATTAAGCTCACCTGCCGGAAACGATCTTATGTTTGATGAAGATTTATGTAAACAGGGTAGCGGATTTGTAAACAAAATATGGAATGCCTACAGATTAATTGACGGCTGGGAAGTTTCTGAAGAAAAAGAAGAGACGGAAACGGCAGAGATCGCGATTCAATGGTATAGAAATAAATTTCAAAAAACACTTACTGAATTAGAGGATCACTACAGCAAATACCGCCTGAGCGATGCTCTCATGTCCACTTATAAGCTTATCTGGGATGATTTCTGTTCGTGGTTCTTAGAAATGGTTAAACCTGAATATCAACAAGCGATTTCAGCAAAAACCTTTAAAGAGATCATTGCGATATTGGAAGATAATCTAAGGATTTTACACCCGTTTGTACCGTTTATTTCTGAGGAAATTTGGCAACATATTTCTAAACGGACTCCGGAAGAGGCACTCATCGTAGGGACTTGGCCACTTTCGAAAGGTTTTGATCAAGACTTGATCACCAAATTTGAATTTGCACAGGAAGTTATTTCAGGAATTAGAACGATTCGAAAAGAAAAGAATATTTCCTTCAAGGATTCTATCGAGCTTGCTTTTATAAATAACAGTGATGCCGCTACAACTTTCGATACGGTTATAAAAAAATTAGGTAATGTTTCAGAAATGAATGAGACTTCAGAAGCGATTGCCGGCGCATTGACTTTTCGCGTAAAATCGAATGAATATTTCGTACCAATTTCTGGTGCTATAAATGTTGAAGAGGAAATTGAAAAGCTTTCCGAAGAGCTAAAATATACTCAGGGTTTCTTAAAAAGTGTTCAAGGGAAATTGCGTAATCAGAAGTTTGTAAGCGGTGCCCCTGAGCAGGTTGTGGCTAACGAGCGTAAAAAGGAAGCAGATGCCTTAGCTAAGATAGAAACGATAAAAGCAAGTTTAGAAAGCCTTAAGTAACTATTTCCTATATAAAAAGTAATGATTTACAGCTTCTATGTACAATTGCTTGGCTTCGTCACTTGATAATCCCCTTGTTTGAAATAAAGCATTTGTCTTAAATGCCTGTATTAATGGATTACTGCTACTTGGCTGAGGCTGAGAATTAGTTGCACGTTTATAGTATGCGTACAATTTCAGAAGCACGTCGGCAGGAAAGGGTTCGGTGTGATTGTTGATACTATCAACTGCAGTTTGAAAAGCTTTATCTATTTCTTCGGAAGTCATTTAGATGCTAATATGGTCGATCCCCCTTTTACTTTTTGGTTGAGGGTCACGTCAATTTTAGTATTTAACGGAAGAAAAACATCTACTCGGGAGCCAAATTTAATGAATCCGCTATCACTTCCTTGCGTAACTTCTTGTCCTTCTTTGGCATAATTGACAATTCGTTTTGCCAAGGCTCCTGCAATTTGGCGATGTAAGACATCACCAAATTCATTCGTGTTCACAACCACGGTCGTTCGTTCATTTTCTTCCGAAGATTTAGGATGCCAGGCAACCAGAAATTTCCCGGGATGGTATTTACTTAATACAACTTTCCCGGAAGCAGGATATCGCGTAACATGCACGTTTAACGGAGACATAAACACCGATATCTGGAGTCTTTTCTCTTTAAAATATTCTTTTTCATATACTTCCTCTATTACCAC
>CBDUGY010000036.1:0-24006 GCA_965367015.1 uncultured Ulvibacter sp. | reverse complement strand
AGGATAATAAATACTTGAAAAAGAATATATCACCCAACGTTCTAATTGAAGGTGCTCTAATGCTTTATTTTGCCTTCGGAATGTACAGTGCTTTTGTCGTTGGGGATCAAGGTGGGGATTTTGGTCTTTTTCCATTTCATTTAATGCTTTTTATTGGCTTCGGATTTGTATTTTTTAAGAGTCTTACCTCAAAAGCTTAGAATTTTCTTACGTTTGCTAAAATTGTATTGAATCTCTATTAGCACAAATTTGCACAATTAATGCATTTTAAAACTCCCCGAAAGCTTATTCATTATGCAATATTCTTATTGCTCACAACCCCTTTGATCGCACAAGTGAATGGGGGCACTAAGCCTTCTGATGAATTACCTAAACACCTTATAGAATTAAGGCATGACAACGATTTTTTTGTGTTTACTGATCGTTACTACACTACCGGAAGTTTCATCACATTCCGAAGTTTTTTGAAAAATGGTTACTTTCCCGATGGTCAGGAACAGCTTGCATTTTCGCTGATTCATCAATATTATACGCCGGCGAATATACATTCTGCCGATATAGAAGAGTTTGATCGCCCGTATGTGGGATTTCTGGCACTCGAGAGCGGTTGGTCTCTCGTGAATGCTACTAGTTTTGTAGATTTTAGCGTGCTGTTAGGATTGGCAGGTCCTGTCGCCGGAGCGCAGGAATTTCAGAATCTTTTTCACAGTAATGGCGGTATCGATACGCCACCCTGGATTGGACAAATAAATAATAGCTTTCATATAAATCTAAAATCGAGTTACGCCAAAGAATGGAAGATATTTCCTAACCCTTATGGATTGTATTTGGCCTTGAAACCGACTTTAGTAGTTGGGACAAAAGATCTTTATTTTCAGCAGGAAGGGATTTTGTACTTTGGAAAAAGAAATACTCTAAACAAAAGTTCGGCATATAATCAAATTAAAAATCTCACGAAAGAACTGTATTTCTCCTTTAGTATGGGATATCGATATGTCCACTATAATGCCCTTCTGGAAGGACACCCTATTGGAGATGGATCTATCTTCGTAGTAAATTCAGAAAGCAACTTACTCTTATTCAAGTTTGAATTTGTCTATAATGCAGGCAGAAATATTTTTAAAATCCTTCAAAACTATAACACTCATGAAATAAAACGAGTGAAGGCACATCTCACTTTTGGGATTTCTCTTGCCAGAAATTTTTAAAACGTCAGGTCCACTTCAAGCTCAGCCCCTTCTCTCTCTACAACTACTTTTACAGTTTCTCCCTTTTCAAACATTGACAAAGTTTTCATATAGCTCATCATATCGGTAACCACATACTCACCAACTTTTACCACAACATCACCTTTCTGAAGTCCTGCTTTCTGAGCAGGTTTATCTTCGCTCACACCATCAATACGCATTCCTTTACCGGTAAACAGATAGTCGGGAACAACTCCTAGCGTTACTTTAAAATCGGGTACTACTTCACTTTCATTCTTAGTTTTTCTAAACGGCAGTTGCCCCTGATCATTTAAATCGAGAATAACAGAAAAAATATAATCTGAAATCTTGCGCATTCCATCATAATTCAGTTTTTCACTATCATCAGTGGGTTTATGATAATCGGCATGTTGCCCGGTAAAAAAATGTAGCACCGGAATATCGGCTAGATAAAAAGAAGTATGATCGCTGGGTCCAATACCGCTTTCGTGTTCAGCTATATTGAGATCTCCTTTATTTGTGAAAAGGGTTTGTTTAAAAATCGGTGAGGTACCAACCCCATGCACCGCAACTGTGTTTTCCGCATTCAATCGACCCACCATATCCATATTGATCATATAACTCACCTTTTTAGTATCTATGGTCGGGTTTTTCACAAAATAATTAGAACCTAAAAGCCCCATCTCTTCCCCGGAAAAAGCGATAAAAAGATAATTATTCTGACTGTCCTTTTCTTCGGAAAGTTTTTTCGCCAGATGTAACATTACGGCAACACCGCTGGCATTGTCGTCTGCACCATTATGTATGGCTTCTCCTTCACGATATAGTGATCCTTCGCCTCCCATACCTAAATGATCGTAATGCGCACCTATTACCACCGTCGTTTCCGCTTTATTATCTAAATAACCAATTACATTAGTTCCTGTAGTTGTGCTATCCGTTTTAAGTCCAGTGAATGTTGCCTCCTCATGAGGATTTTTTTTCGGCCTGAACGAAAATGTTTGAAAATAGCTCCCAAGCATACCTTTAGGAAGTAACTTAAGATCTTGGAATCGGCTTTCTATATAAGCGGCAGCCTGCTTCTCACCTTCAGTTCCGGTTTCTCTGCCATTGAGGGTGTCATCGGCTAAAACAGTAACATCTTCTTTCATTGTTACCTCTTTTTTTACTTCCTCCTTGCAAGAAAATAAAAGTGCTACTATAAAAACAATTAAAACTGAACGCATATTCTTATTTTTGCACAAAAGTAACACATAAAATGAAAAACACTCTCTTTGTTATCACGTTGATGCTATTAATATCCTGCAAAAACACTTCCGAGGAAAAGATTATCGATATAAACACCAATGATAATGAACAATTAATGGTCGAATCCTCAACTGATACGCTCATTTATCCAGAAGAAAAACACTTTAAATCTATTCGACAAATCACCTTTGGGGGAGATAATGCTGAAGCCTACTGGAGCTTTGACGACAAGCAAATTGTTTTTCAGTCGAATAATAAAGAATGGGGGATGGAGTGCGATCAGATGTTTTTGATGAATACTTCGGAAAGTTTTAAAGATTCTAAGCCACCTATGATAAGTACCGGAAAAGGAAGAACTACCTGCGCATACTTCCTGCCCGACAATAAGCATTTTGTATACGGATCTACCCATTTGGATGATGAGAAATGCCCTGAGGTTCCACTCCGAAAAAATGGCAAATACGTCTGGCCGGTTTACGATAGCTTCGATATTTTTGTTTCTGATCTTGAAGGTAATATCACCGGACAACTCACCAGGGAACCAGGTTATGACGCCGAAGCAACTGTTTCTCCAATGGGGGATAAAATTGTGTTCACTTCAATGCGTAGTGGCGATCTTGAGTTGTATACGATGAATCTCGACGGAAGCGATGTAAAGCAAATTACCGACGAATTAGGTTACGACGGAGGAGCGTTCTTTTCACCGGACGGAACAAAATTGATCTTCCGTTCGTCGCGTCCTAAAACTCCTGAAGCTATAAAAGAATACAAAGACTTATTAGCACAAGGGTTAGTGCAACCCACCGAAATGGAGCTTTATATTTGTAATGCCGACGGAAGCGACCTGAAACAACTCACTAATCTTGGAAATGCTAATTGGAGTCCGTTTTTTCACCCAAGTGGTAAAAAGATTTTGTTTTCCAGTAATTTCGAGGCCGAACGAGGTTTCCCATTCAATCTTTACATGATCGATATCGACGGAAAGAATTTAGAAAGAGTCACCCACGGTGAAACTTTCGACGCTTTTCCGGTATTCTCGAACGACGGAAAACATCTTGTTTTTTCTTCCAACCGAAATAATGGCGGCGGAAGAGATACCAATCTCTTCATTGCAGAATGGCAGGACTAAATTCCCGCAAAGGCGGGAATCTCATAATTAAAAGCGACAATGTTAGAAGTTATAAAATCAAATAGGATTGCTATTCTTCTTGCATTAATTAGCAGCTTATTTTACCTCGTCTTTGCCTATAATCTTGATCGGAGTGATTTCTTGATACTGCTCTTACTGTACGCTGCACTTTTCTTTTTCACCTTTTTTTTAATTGAAAAGTTAAAAGCAGATTTCTGGCTTTTAGCCTGCTTCGGAATTATTTTTCGCTTGTTGTTTATTCCCGCAATTCCGAATCTCTCGCAAGATTTCTATCGGTTTGTATGGGATGGGAGATTATTACTTCAAGGTATCAATCCCTATCTATTTACTCCGGAATTTCTATTAAATGACCCCTCATCATTATTGCAGATAAACGTTCCACAGGGGAGAGAACTTTATGACGGTATGGGAGCACTTAATGCCAGTCATTACAGCAATTACCCCCCAATTAATCAGTTGTTTTTTATAATAGCAGCCTTTTTTGGTGGTAAAAGTATCTTGAGTTCAGTGATTGCACTAAGAGTAATCTTAATCCTTGCAGACATTGGGATTTTGTATTTCGGTCGAAAATTACTTCAGCAACTGAATTTAAAAGAAAACGCGATATTTTGGTTTTTTCTAAGTCCGTTTGTCATTATTGAACTCACCGGAAATCTTCATTTTGAAGGCGTGATGTTATTCTTTATTATTTGGAGTTTGTATTTGCTTTTTAAGGGAAAATGGTTTTGGGCGGCAGTATTATTGGGAATTTCGGTTTCGGTGAAATTAATTCCGTTACTATTCCTGCCTCTATTATTTCGATATTTTTCCAAAGAGAACAGAAATAAAAGCCTTATGAGTTCGCTCACTTCAATCGCGATGACTAAACTTCTAAAATTCTATGCGGTTGTACTTATAACTGTTGTCTTAACTTTCGCGCCTTTTCTTTCATCAGAATTTATCTCCAATTTCGCGGCGACAATAGCACTTTGGTTTCAGAATTTTGAATTCAACGCAAGTATCTATTATATTATTCGATGGATCGGTTTTCAAGTGGTGGGATGGAATATTATTGAAACCGTTGGAAAGGTTCTACCACTATTTATAATCATTTTTATTTTGATTTTGAGTTTTTTCCGTAGAAATCAAATTTTTAAAACATTGTTAGTTTCAATGCTCTTTGCAATCTGCATTTACTTTTTATTGTCAACCACTATTCATCCCTGGTATATCGCGACACCCCTATTGCTTTCAGTATTTACGAAATATAAATTCCCAATTGTTTGGAGTTTTCTGGTAATATTGAGTTATTCGGCCTACAGAGTCGAAGGTTTCTCAGAAAATCTGTGGTTGGTAAGCTTTGAGTATATAGTTGTTTTAGGATTTGCTCTTTACGAGTTAATCACTCAATCTAAGATTAACTCACAAATTCCAGAAAGTTAATAATCATCATTATCGCTCTCATCGGCGACTTCCATATTTTCATTATCCACTTCTTCATCATCCCAATCTTCATCATCTTCATCATAATTTTCCATGGTATCGGCAAGTCGCTGACTTACTTTTACGAGGTATACTGTATCTTCGGTTCTCACCTCAACAGCTTCAATTATTTCATTCTGGGCGTTTCTAAAGACAATAATGTCTTTTCCGCGGTAACCGTTAGGATACTTTTCAACTAGCATATCCAAAATTTCCTGGGTCAGTTTTTTAAAATCAACAATAACCCTTTTTAAAGGAGTACTCATAGCAATTCAGTTTTATTTTGATGAATTAACGCGGATAACATCATATAGATCTTTCCGACGATCTTTTAAATTTTTAACTGCTCCAAATGAATGGAGCTCTCTAAGTAAGCTGATATCAACATCAGCTACAAGAATCATTTCTGTATTTGTAGTTGCTTCAGCCTTGATTCCACTACTTGGGAATGCAAAATCACAAGGCGTAAATACTGCCGATTGTGCATATTGAATATCCATATTTTCAACATTTGGCAAATTACCTACACTACCCGCAATCGCGACATAACATTCATTCTCAATTGCTCTGGCTTGTGCACATAGACGTACACGAGAATACCCATTTTGGGTATCTGTCAAAAAGGGAACGAATAGAATATCCATACCTTCATCAGATAGTAAGCGCGATAATTCAGGGAATTCAGAATCATAGCAAATCAGGATTCCTATTTTTCCTGCATCTGTTTGATAGGTTTGTAATTTATTACCGGGTTGCATTCCCCAAACCTTGGATTCATCTGGTGTGACGTGGATTTTCTCGTAGCGTTCAACACTTCCGTCTCTTCTGCATAAATAGCCTACATTATATAATTTATCATCCACCAATTCGGGCATACTTCCAGAGATGATATTAATATTATATGAAATTGAAAATTCAGACAAACGATTTTTTATTTCATTGGTGTGTTTAGCCAATTCCCGTATAGCTTCCGATTCCGACAAGTGATTGAATTCGGCCATAAGTGGCGCGTTAAAAAACTCAGGAAACACTGCAAAATCACAGCGATAACCAGAAACACTATCAATAAAATATTCAACTTGTTGCATTAAGTCCTGAAAACTATTGTACGGGCGCATTTGCCATTGTATTAAACCCAAACGCACAATTGTCTTTACGGCGCTTGGCTTCTTAATTGGCTTGGTGTAGGAGATATTATCCCACTCCATTAATACCGCGTATTCTGCAGAGGCCGTATCACCTTCTAAGTAACCTTTTAGAACACGCACCGGATGAAAGTCGTTTGAAATCTGGAAGTTAAGTACCGGATCTTTAAGCTCTTTATTCTTTACTTTTTCAATATATTGTTTTGGTGAAAGTTCATTTTGATATTTGTGATAATTAGGTATTCTTCCGCCAAAAACTATGCCTTTCAAGTTTAAATTCTCACAGAGCTCCTTTCTATAATCATATAAACGACGCCCTAAACGCAGCCCCCGAAAACTTGGTTTAATAAAAACATCGATTCCATAAAGCACATCCCCATTGGGATCGTGATTTTTGAAAGAACTTCCTGTAATTATATCGGCATAGGTATGCTCGTCGTCAATTTGATCGTAATCTACTATAATGGAAAGCGCACATCCCGCAATTTCACCATCAATTATGATAAGCACTTGCCCCTCGGGAAATAACGAAGTCAATTTCCTGATATGCTCTTCCTTCCAATAGGAATTCAGAACTCCTCCATACGATTCTAATGTAGCAGCTTTAAGCGCTTCGTAATCATCGATGGATAAAAACTTAAGTTCAATATTTTCAATTTTAGAAGTGTCCATGATTACATGTCTAATAAGTATGCAAAAATAAGGGGCGCCACGATGGTCGCATCACTTTCAATAATAAACTTTGGAGTTTTAATATCAAGTTTTCCCCAAGTAATTTTTTCATTGGGAACCGCTCCCGAATAACTCCCATAACTAGTAGTTGAATCGCTTATCTGGCAGAAATAGCTCCAGAATGGCGTATCTGTTCTTTCCATATCCTGATATAACATAGGTACAACACAAATTGGGAAGTCTCCTGCAATTCCTCCTCCAATTTGAAAGAACCCAATACCTTTTGTGGAATTATCAGTGTACCAATCGGCTAAAAAGGTCATATATTCGATACCACTCTTCATGGTTGAGGCTTTTAACTCACCTTTTAGAACATAGCTCGCGAAGATATTTCCCATAGTGCTATCTTCCCACCCCGGGCATATTATTGGTAAATTCTTTTCGGCAGCTGCATACATCCAGGAATCTTTTATATCTATCTCATAATACTGTTCCAAAACTCCGCTTAATAAAAGTTTGTACATATATTCATGGGGTAAATAACGTTCACCTTTCGCTTCGGCATCCATCCAAATTTTCACTATATGTTCTTGAATTCTTCGGAAAGCTTCTTCTTCTGGAATACACGTATCGGTTACACGATTAAGACCTTTTTCCAACAGATCCCACTCTTCCTGTGGGGTCAGATCGCGGTAATTAGGGACTCTCTTATAATGTGAATGTGCCACTAAATTCATAATATCTTCTTCCAGATTTGCACCCGTACAAGAGATAATATGCACTTTATCCTGACGGATCATTTCAGCAAAGATTTTTCCCAATTCGGCCGTGCTCATGGCACCGGCTAAAGAAACTAACATTTTAGCTCCATTGTTAAGCTGATCTTCATAACCTTTGGCAGCATCTACCAGCGCGGCGGCATTAAAGTGTAAATAGTACTTTTCAATAAATTGGGAGATTGCTCCTTTAGTATTCATCTTCTTCAGAATTAAATTTTCCAACTCCCTTTTTGGGTTCGTTGAAGTTACTTTCAAAGTCATCGGCCTCGTCGGTACCATGAAACTTATAGCTCAACATTTTATAGTAAAGTTTCGCTGCAAGGAAATCGGATGCTTTGTTGACTTTATTTGGGCATAGTTCTACAATGTCGAATCCAACAACATTTTTTTCAGCAAAGACCTGTTTTAAAAAATCTAAGGTTTCATACCAAAACATTCCTCCGGGTTCGGGAGTTCCGGTTGATGGCATAATTGATGGATCTAAAGCGTCTAAATCGAAAGTGATGAACACATTGTCACCCAAGGCCTCAATCACATTGTCCATCCAATAATCATCTTTAGCCATTTCGTGTGCAAAAAAGACTTTTTCTTCATCCATAACTCGGGTCTCAGCTATATCCATACTACGAATTCCAACCTGGATCAAGTTTGTATTCTGACTCGCTTCGTAAACCGCACAAGCATGATTACATTTCGATCCCTCATATTCTTTTCTAAGATCGGTATGAGCATCAATATGTAAAACAGAAAGATTATCGAAACATTCATTAAAAGCGCGTATGGTTCCAATAGAAATACTGTGTTCGCCACCAAATACTGTAACGAATTTATTCCGTAGAATATACTCCTTAGTTCTTTTATGCACTGCATCTACCATTTCTTCCGGCGAATTATTTTCAGTAACCGGTTCGTCTAAAAATATTCCTTGTTTGTATACTTCGGTTTCGGTTTCAATGTCGTAAAGTTCCATATTTTCCGAAGCATCCAGGAAGGCCGCAGGACCCTTATCGGCTCCTTTTTGCCATGTGCTTGTACCGTCGTAAGGCACAGGAATTAATACAATTTTACTTGTTTCCAGGGCCGCATATTGTTGCGGGATGCCTGCATACGTTTTAGTGCTCATAACCTAAAATGTTTAGCAATTGCTCGCTTGTTTGTTGATTAGAAAAAATTTGTGTTGTGATGTTTCCATCGTTATCTCTGTCTATTAAAATATGTTTTGGTGACGGAATAAGGCAGTGTTGCAGTCCTCCGAACCCACCTATGGTTTCTTGATAGGCTCCTGTATTGAAAAACCCGATATATAAGGGCTTGTCTTTTTTATACTTCGGAAGATATATTGCATTCATATGTTGCTCACTATTATAGTAATCATCGCTATCGCATGTGAGACCGCCAAGTAAAATCCGTTCGTATTCTTCATTCCACCGATTGATCGAAAGCATTATAAAACGTTTGTTTATTGCCCAGGTATCAGGTAATGTAGTTATAAATGACGAATTGATCATATTCCACTTTTCACGATCGTTTTGTTGCTTCTGGTAAAGGATCTCATAAATAGCACCTCCACTTTCCCCGACAGTAAAGCTACCAAATTCTGTAAATATATTAGGTACCGGAACATCCGCTTCTGCGCAAGTAATATTGATCTGATTCACGATCTCATCGACCATATACTCATAGTCATAGTCGAATGCTAACGAATTTTTAATTGGAAAACCACCACCGATATTTAAACTGTCTAATGTGGGGCAAATTTTCTTGAGTCGCGTGTAAACTACCAAACATTTTACTAATTCATTCCAGTAGTAAGCCGTATCGCGAATACCGGTATTGATAAAAAAGTGGAGCATCTTAAGCTCTACTTTTTTATTGTCCTTAATCTGTTTTTCGTAGAATGGAACGATATTTTTATAACCAATGCCAAGTCGGGAGGTATAAAACTCGAATTTTGGTTCTTCTTCAGAAGCGATACGAATTCCTACTTTAAATTTGCCTTTAACTACATCTGAAAGCAATCCCAGCTCTTCATAATTATCAATTATGGGAATACAGTTTTTGTGGCCAGAATTTATCAACCGACCAATATTCTGAATATATTGATCGCGCTTAAAGCCATTGCAGATTACATAGGTTTTGTTAGAAATTTTCCCTTCTGCTTTTAAGCTTTCCACAATGTTTATATCGAATGCAGAAGATGTCTCAATATGAATATCATTCTTTAAGGCTTCATTTAAAACATGTTTAAAATGTGAGCTTTTAGTACAATAACAGTAATTATAATTACCCTGGTAATCATGTTTTTTTATAGCTTCGGAAAACCAACCTTTCGCACGCTGGATATTCTCTGAAATTTTAGGCAGATAGGTAAATTTTAACGGCGCACCATATTCTTCAACCAGCGACATAAGATCTATACCGTGGAATTCTAAGGTAGAATTATTTAGGGTAAATTCTTCTTGAGGAAAATCGTACGTCTGATTGATAAGATCAAAATATTTGGTATTCATTAGATATTTTTAGATTGAATAGTGAAAATAGGAATCATAAACTATAATTCCTTATTTAGTTAAAAGAATAACAGAAATTTAACCTGAGGGAATCAAACACGGATAGGGTCCACCCAGTAGGCAGATCGTTGCGAAAGAACTATGCAAAGTTGCATAGGGTAAACGGAAGCTAGCTTTAAAATTCGGTTGCCTATCTTATAGGTTGTTTTTGAATATGACTTCCTAATCTTCAAAAACCCAAACACAGAAACATTGTTCAATTTGTTCAGCTAAATATGAGGCAAAAGAATAAAAAAAAAATGAATTCAAAGTTAATTTTAAGAAAAAATATATTTATCGTCAGTTTATGTCTAATTACTTAATAATCAAAGTTTTACAGTTCTAAACAATATTCATTTTTTTCAGGAGAAATGAAGCATTCATATTTTTGCAGATTCCATCTTTAAATTTATAGTCGAAATGCAGTTCATCATCTATAATTTCAGCATCAAAATAGTGGTTTATTACTTCCGGTAATTCATTGGCTATTTCACACAGGCTTAGATCATGCGTAGCTATAATCCCCGTGGATTGCGAAGCCACTAATCGCTCAACGAATTTCCGAGAGCCAATAGCCTTGTCGGTGCTATTGGTTCCCTTTAAAATTTCATCAAGAATTATAAAATAATTGGAACTCACACTGGTATTACCGATCTCGTCAACAATCATCTTTAATCTTTTCAATTCTGAAAAGAAGTATGATGTATCATCGGTAAGCGAATCGCTGGTTCTCATACTTGTTACAAGCTTTATCGGTGTATATCGGAAACTTTCTGCACAAACAGGAAGCCCGGAATTTGCCATAATAATGGATAAGGACACAGTTCTTAAAAATGTGCTTTTGCCTGCCATATTTGCACCTGTGATTATAAAAAATTGTTCATTCTCAATTGTAAAATTATTATTCACTCGCACTTTTTCAGAGATCAAAGGATGGCCTAAATTTTTAGCATCAATAATAAATGCGGCTTCATTAACAATAGGAAATGAATGCTTGGGATGATTAAAACTGTAGTTTGCAAACGAATTATAGGCGTCGTAAAATGCGATCACTTCAAACCATTTTTCAACCTGATGTAAATAGGTTGTGATCCATTGTTCTAATTTATAGCAAAGCTGAAGATCTCTTAGCGCAAATCCGTTGGCGAAAATGCCGATAAGCATATTGTTTCGCTGATCGAAAGCATCTAACATTTTGGAAAATTCCCGAAATATTTCGGAAGCCTTTTTAGTCTCGGTTTTAATTTCCTTTTGCTTCTGAATTAAAACTGCTGAAGTAAAATCTTCAGTCTCGATTAAGTGCAATAGCTGATGATATTGCTTAAAGGTGTCTTTTGCTTTACTAACATTATG
Source organism: uncultured Ulvibacter sp. (assembly GCA_965367015.1). GTDB lineage: Bacteria > Bacteroidota > Bacteroidia > Flavobacteriales > Flavobacteriaceae > CAXBES01. Next base: position 12,441 of record CBDUGY010000036.1, on the reverse strand, counting down.
ATAAAACACATTTATTTTCTTAACATAAATCCCTGTAATTCCCAGACCCAGGAAGAACCAAACCACAGTTACCGAAAACGGAACTAATTCCAGATAATTTAGAATAAAGATTGCTATTGAAATAACTGAAAAAACCCAGGGTAGGAATCGCATTGCTGCAGGTACAAACTTTTTGTGGCGCTGCAGCCAATTCAAAATTTCTTCGGCACTAAACTCGGTTAGTACCAGACTGCCGGTAGCGGAAAAATCCTGTCTCCATTCGGGCTTAGCTGTAAGCTCTTTTATCACCTCTTGTTTTGACACAATATTTTCAGTGTGATTTGAGGTAAGTAATTTGGCCAGTAATTTCTTTCCGGAAACTAGTACTGTCCTATTCAGATATTGAAAGAAGGATCCTCTACCGAAGAGATCGATATCATAGCTAAATTTATGTGCCTGATCTTCAAATTCTTTCCCGGTTTCTAATTTTGAGACGTTGCCATGAAGCGCTTCAATTTCAGTTTCATTTATGGAGATGAGCGCAAGGAGTTTTTTTTTCTCATCTGTAAGAGCGGCATATCTTCTCACTAGCGAAAAGAATATAATGACCCCTAGCAGTAGAGCCGGAATCAGTATTTGTAAATTTCCGTAGAAAAAATAAATTCCGAAGCAGATCGCGCAAAACACCAACAATCTAAGGATACTGGACTGAGTCAATTTTCGTTTAACCTCTTTCAGTTCATTTTGAAAAGATTGCTTTTCATTGATATAAAACTGAAGGGGAATCGACATAATTCAAAATTTCTATAAGATGTTAGGGAATTGTATTGCATTATAGTCGGCCAAACATTTCTATTTCCTGTTCGGTAAGATGCTTCCAACGGCCACGGGGGAGATCTTTTTTTGTTAGAGGACCAATGGTAACGCAGTCTACGCGAACAACGTCGTAACCTAAATGATCGAAGATGGAACGAATTACACTGTTTCCGGTATGCTTTATTTTTAACCCAACTTCTTTTTTTGGTGCATTTTTGACATAACTTATTTCTTCCACCTTAATTTCCTTACCATCGATTTTAATTCCTTCCTCAATCTTTTTAAGATCTGCGGCTTTCAGGTTTTTATCTAATTCGATATGAAATAAACGAGCAATTCCTTTTTTGGTAAACTTCTGACGGAATGCTTCATCGTTAGTAAACAGTAATAAGCCGGTCGCATTTCTTCCCAGGCGTCCGAATGGCTTAATTTTTACTGATGACGCATTTGCCACAAGATCCATCACAGTTTGTCCTTTGCTTTCGCTATCGGTAGTAGCAAAGCCTTTGGGTTTGTTGAGTAATACATATGTATTTGGCTCGGGATTAATCCTTCGTCCATCAAAACGAACATCGTCAGACAACTGAACCTTATGTCCCATTTCATTAATAATTTTACCATTAACCGAAACTTGTCCCGTAGCGATATACATATCGGCTTCACGTCGTGAACAAATACCACTATTGGCTATATATTTATTAAGGCGAATCCCATCAGAAGGATTCTTCTTAACGGTCTTTGGCGTTTCCTTTTTAAAATTATCCCCTGTTTTCTTAATTGATTTTGACGATGATTTTACCGCCGGATCCTGCTGTCTTCCTGTTCTTTTTTTTGGTGCTTCAGATCTTAAAGGAGCATTTCCTCTTGCACTACTTCTGTTACGAGAATTATCTCCTCCTCTTCCTGAAGTTTTTCCCTTTCCGCTATTATCTTGTCTGCTCATAATCATTCCCCTCATTGACGAGGATCTTTTAAATTAAACTGCTGCAAAGATACATTATAAAAATACTAGCGGCGAATTACGAATAATGATTTTTTCTAGTATCTCATTTGTCAATCATTGCTTAAAATCATCAAAACTTCGGAATTCAACTGTAGATTGCCGCTCTCTGTTTACTAAAAGCTTAGTAACATCCGGCCGGGAATAATGTCCTGCGGGATCAAAATTCTGCCGTTCTTCAAGCACCCGGTTAAAATCGAGAGTCGCGTATATATTTCCTTCCTTATTCAATACGGGTTTTATAATCCATTCTCCGTTGGGACCCGCGATGCAGCTGCCCCCATTTGCTAGGACTTTCGGAGCCTTCTCAAAAATTTTCTCTAGATGAGGAGTGCTCTGGGGAAAGTCTTCGAGAGTCATCAATGCCGAGACAGATAACACAAAACTACGGCTCTCTCTAGCAATAAAACGAGTAATATCCTTAGTGTTCCTGTCGCTGCCCGGCCATACGGCCACGTGCAGGTTTTCACCCTGCGCGTAGAGCGAAGCTCTTGGCAGCGGCATCCAATTTTCCCAGCAATTAAGCCCCCCAAGAGTGAATTGTTTCAGATTATGCACTCTTAGTCCATTACCATCGCCGGGAGACCAGGTAAGTCGTTCATCGTACGTAGGTTGTAACTTTCGGTGAACCGATTTAACTACTCCTTCATTATTTATGTATACCAGAGAAGCGTAAATACTATGTCCACCTCTATCGAGAGGCTTTTCTATAATACCCAGATAAATAGAAATGTGAAGCTCATTAGCTAAATTACACACTTCATCAAGATCTCCTTTTTCAATAGTAACGGCATTTCGCAGATAGTGGGCATGTAGTTCCTTTTGTACGGCTGCATCCCACTGAGCACCGTCGGTTAAAGCCATCCAGAAAGGATACCCCGGTAAAACCCCTTCTCCGAAAACAATCAACTCGGCCTTATTTTTAGCGGCTTTTCTGATATGCGCTAAGATTTTTTCAAGTGTTTTCTTCTTATTTAACCAGACCGGTGATATTTGTGCGAGCGCAACTTTAAGTAGATTTTCTTTTTCCATAAACTAAATGTACAAAGAAAAAAAACAGTTATTAATCGACCTTTATAGGATTCGATTGAGCAAAACATTTATATCTATTAGGACTATACTAAAAACTCCTATCACAATAATCAGTTTCAGTATATTATGAAGTATCATATAGTGTAATTTTCTAGCAGATTTCCACAAGATGCTCAAAAATAGTACGAGCCCTAAAATACTTCCGTAGAAATAATAATCCATATAACCAATCTCAAATTTTGTCACTAATAAAGATATTGGAATGAGGGTGAGAATGCTTAGTAAAGTCAACATCCATTTTGAAACTCGTTCGCCGTAAACAACGGGTATAGTCCTATAGTCCTGCGCAAAATCTCCTTTAATATTTTCTAGGTCTTTTGCCAATTCACGCATGGCAATGACCAAAAACAGAAAGGTGGCATGAACGAATATTACTAAGTCGAAGTTTTTATAATATATAAAAACGGCAAAGAAAGGAATTACTGCTAAAATTGCCGCTGTAATATTTCCAATAAAGGGATATTTTTTAAGCTTATGTGAATAAAACCAGATGGCAAATATGTAAATCGAAAAAAACAAAACAGCTCTAAATGATACGTAACTTGCAAAAATGACGGAGAGGAAATTAAGCACAAAATAACCGCTTAATTTGGTACGCTGACTCACTAATTTATCCAACATTGTTTTATGCGGACGGTTGATTAGATCTTTCTCACTATCGTAAAAGCTATTAATGATGTAGCCTCCTGCTATTGCCGCTGCAGAAGCCAAAACCAACATCAATAGATTAGGATCAAACAAAACCCTTTTTATAGGTAAATGAGGTGCTAGAATATAAATAGAAGTGAGATACTGGGCAATTACAATAATTAAAATATTGTAACCTCGAACGATAGAAAACAAACTGAAAAACTTTAATATAAAGTGTTTTTGTTTCCTAGTAAACATGTGAAAGAATTAAGAAGTAATGGAGAATCAGAAGTTGTAAACCACTTCTAATTTATAATCTTTTAGCGCTTTTTTAGCTTTATCTATATCCTGCGTAAAACCTAACATATAGCCACCACCGCCCGAACCACAAAGCTTAAGATAATAAGCATTCGTTTCAATGCCATTTTTCCAAAGTTTATGAAATTGTTTGGGTATCATGGGCTTAAAGTTATCAAGCACTACTTTTGAAAGTTGTTTAATATTCCCGAAAAGTGATTTTACATCTCCTTTTAAGAAATCATCAACACATGCATCGGTATGTTTTACAAATTGATCCTTTAACATGTTTCTGAAACCCTCCTGCTTCATATTTTCCATAAAAATCTGAACCATTGGTGCAGTTTCTCCGGTTGATCCGCTGTCCAGTAAGAATACTGCGCCTTTACCGTTTTCCGTTTGTGATGGAATTCCTGCGGGTTCGATATTATCTTTAGAGTTGATCAATATTGGCAAACTCAAATAACTATTGAGAGGATCCAATCCAGATGATTTTCCGTGGAAAAAAGATTCCATTTCCGCAAATATCGCTTTTAACTGAAGTAATTTTTCCCGGGTTAAATTCTCCAGTACAGTAATCTTATTGGTGGCATATTTATCGTAAATAGCGGCAACCAACGCACCACTGCTTCCAACTCCATATCCCTGAGGAATACTGGAATCAAAATATAAACCTTTTTCTATATCAGCTTTTAAAGCTTCAGTATCGAAGTTAAAAAGTTCGGGGTTCTCTTTCTGAATTTCATCCAGGTAAGAAGAAAATCGCTTTAATCCTTCGTTGGATTTATGGGTGGCAATAGTATGATGCTCATCGATTTTTAAGGCACCGTTATAAAAATTATACGGAATAGACAGACCTTTTGAGTCTTTAATAATTCCATATTCTCCGAAAAGTAAAATCTTAGAATAAAAAAGGGGACCGCGCATAAAGTACTTAATAAGTGATAAAAATACGTTTTTTTCCTTACAGATCGTATTTAAAAGACAAAGATACAAATTTGTCGCTATTCTTTAACGCCTGCCAAAGCTTCGAATTGTTTAAATAACAGATATTTAACAGATTATAGTAATGAAAATCTTATCTAAGAATTCTAAGCTCCTTTATTTTCCCGTACGCGAACACTTCAATTTTGTTTGAATACAGTTATGAAGTGGAGGATTTATATAAAAGACATTGCGTTTTATTATCGTGGCACTAAAAGTTTTCCTCCTGGTGTACTTGATGACATTTTTTCGATGTTCCGATGTATTGGTATAAAACAAAAACCAACTACTAATTTTACTACTATGAAAACTTCACATTTCTTTTACTTTTTACTAGCTATCGTATTGTTCACTTCTTGTTGGCAGGGTCAAAATTCCGAATCCGAAGACTTCGGCTATGAAGAAGATTATCGAGAAAACGACGGTAATAATGGCGATTATGCCCAAAATTTTAATCAAAATCAAAATAATATGGCCACACAAAACACATCTGTTTCTGGAGGCGGCAGACTTCAGAATTATCAAATAAAAGATACACGAAATGGTATGGTAATAGGAATGTTACCAATACCGGCTAGCTGGAGGCCTTCTAGCGATCCTCAGGTGATGCTGGAAGGACCAAATGGGTTAAAAGTGTATATGGAACGAAGTAACTTTTTCGCTTACAACAACGACCCTTATATGAATCAGATGGCACAACAGAGTGGTCAGAACGTTCAGCCTCCTAAGAGTGTAGAGAGGGTTATTCAAGATGATCTGATTCCTTTAGCCAAGCAACAAGGAGCTCAATTCATCAAGTCGTATCCCATTGAGCAACTAGCACGATTCGACGAAGCCTTCGACGCCAAACTCTGGAAATACATGCCTGTAAGAAAAACATTCTCCGTAATGGCTGCCGAGTTTACAGATAATAGCGGAAAAACATCTATCGTAATTGTTCGGCATCAGGTAGGGCAAGATCAAATGGGTGTTATGTGGGGATATTCATGCAATATGATGGAGGCCAATTCGGCGAATTTTGAACAGGCAAAGAATGCGTTTGTAAACGGATTAATAAATCTGCAAATAAATCCGCAATGGATCCAGGCATGTAATCAGAGAGATCAGCAAAGAGCTCAACAAAGCAATGCAGGACACCAAAAGCGAATGGCAGATATAAAGGCATTCGGGGACCAAAACACCAGAAATTTTAATGCGAGAAGTGCAGCTTCAGACGCGCAATATAACAGCTGGAAAAAGGGTCAGGCTGCCAGCGATGCCGGACAAGCCGCCTATGTTGATGGTATTTGGGAACAGCGCAATATGACCGATGGAAACGGAAATAACTATAAAATTGAAGGTTACGACAATAATGTATGGATGAACCAAAACAACGAATATTTCGGAACTGATAACTCTTTATACAATCCGAATACTGATAATTCAGCTAACAACGATTCTTGGACTCAATTACAATCTACAGATGATGGGGATTGGTAGAAAGTTAGGATTGCTTTGTCTTCGCAAAGACAATAGATCTCATTATACAAGATTTCGCAGTAATTTACTTCACAACCATAACCTCTTCTGAAGGAGTTTCGGCAACACTAAAAATTATTATAAAATAATTTTAAAAGTATGATGACATTTTGAGATTAATGCGATGTATCGATAAATACGGTTATATCAACGAGTTGTAGCGTGCTTTTTATTAGCGCATAAAATTAATTACTATCTTTCCTCTACTACAAATGAGGGGAAATTTGCAAATAGAAAAACAATTACAGCTTGTTGATGCCATTAAAACTAATAACCAAAAAGTTTTAAAGCAGCTTTATCAGAACAATTTTAAAAAAATAGAAATCTATATTGTGCAAAACAACGGATCAATGCCTCAGGCCAAAGACACATACCAGGAAGCTTTTTTAGCCATGTATCAAAACATCAAGGCCGGAAAGTTTACACCAACAAATGAAACCGCTTTGCAAGGGTATTTGTATCAGATCGCGAAAAATAAATGGACCGATTTTTTGCGGTCGTCTCAATACAAAAAGACTGCGCCTCTAATTGATAATTTTCACCAGGCAAGCGACTCGCTGGAAGATGATGAGTCTTTTAGATCGGATGAAAAATTGGAAGCAACTATGGCTGCTTTTGCAAAACTTGGTGGAGAATGTAAAGAATTATTAACTAAGTTTTATTTTAACAAGAAATCCCTTCGTGATATTGCCGCCGAACTAAATCTAGCTGAAGCTTCAGCACGAAATAAGAAATACAGATGTATTCAGAAATTAAGAGAAATTGCCTTATCCCCAAATTAATATATAGTGGAAACGAAAAATAACATTACCCAAGAACAATTCGAAACCATAGAAGGTTACCTTAACAATTCTATGAATGCAGCTGAATTAAAAAATTTCGAGACGAAATTGGAAACCGACAGCCAACTTAGAGAAAGAGTTGCACATGTAAGGCAGCTGATTCTTGGTATCGAAAGTGCAGCACTAAAGAATCAACTGGATAACTTTCATGAAGAAATGATTCCGGTAAGGAACTTGAACAACGAGGATGCGTTAAAAAGAAAAAGTTTGGCGTCGAGAATATTTACGATTTCAATAGCAGCCTCAATTATCCTTGTTTTAGGAATTTTCCTTTTCATGAATCAAGGCTCTACTTCGGAAAAGTTATTTGCAAAGCATTTCACCCCTGATCCGGGGTTGCCTACAACCATGAGCACTTCTGATAATTTCGATTTCTACGATGCGATGGTTGATTATAAACGAGCTGAGTATGCCACGGCTATTCAAAAATGGGAACAATTAAGCACTCAAAACCCTGGAAACGATACCTTAAACTATTTTCTAGGAGTTTCATATTTGGCTGAAGGCAATACTAACAAGGCTAGTGAATACTTAATCAGGACTATGGAAAATAGCAATAGTACATTCAAAGAGGACGCTTACTTTTATGCGGCATTAACTGAAATTAGAAGAGACAATATTCCAGGTGCCAAGCAGCTACTTTCTAAAAGTACTTCAGAAAAGAGCAAAAATCTTTTGTTAGAATTATCCGATTGATATGAAAAACCTGGGCCTAGCACTTTTTATTATATTCAGCAATTTTTGTTGTTTACAAATTTTAGCGCAAACTCAGGCCCCAACCGGAAAAGCACTCTTAGATAAATTACTTTCCGAAGAAAAAATAGAGGAAGCAACTAAAGTTGTTCAACTTCAGATACAAAATTTTAAAAAAAATGGTGAGTATGATTCTTTATCAAACTACCCATATTACATTGGAAAAATATCAAGCAAAAAAAACAGTACAGAGCAAGCGATTCGAGATGCAGAACGCTTTGTCGACAATTTAATACTTGAAACCCCAAATCGGCGCATTCATATTACTGCCTTGATGGATCTTGCAGACCTTTATGACGAATTTGGCAAGAATCAAAAATCACTAGATATTACACAAAGAGCGTTAACTACTGTTTTGAAACTTAGTGATGCTAAACCTGAAGAAATAGGAAAAGTCCGTTATAACTTAGGTGCGTGCAACTTATCTCTGAGTCATTTAGAAGAAGCAGCTCGTTTATTTAAGGCTGCACTTAAAGATTATGAAAGCTCTAAAACGACGCCTAAGAAATTACTGTCTGATGGATATAACGCGGCTGGTGCGGTTATGTGGATGTCGACCAAACTCGATAGTGCGCAGTTCTTTTACGAGAAAGCAATTTCGACTATTCAAGAAGATGAGGGTGATCCTATTGAAAAATTATATTTTGCAACGGTAATAAAGAGTAATATCTCGCTTTTGCAATATTCAGAAGGAAACATGACAAAAGCGCTTATCACCCAAGAGGCAGTTATAAATGGTTACGAAAAGGTAATCAAAGAAATAGGGGATGAATTTATAAAGTCAAAGTCCCAACGCTATCAAGCCCGTGCTATAGCAAATTTATCTACATTTTATAATGAAATTGGAAACCTCTCTAAATCGCATGAGCTTATAAAATATTCTTATGAAAAAAAATTGTTATTCTTAGATCCGAACGATAAGGAGTTGGCTACTACACTTATCAACATCGGACAGTCCCATCTGTCGCTGCAAGAATTTGATCTGGCTATTGAAAACCTTAACGAAGGATTAATAAGACTCGAAAAATCTGATGGTAATTATTCTTATTGGAAAGCAGCCGCCCTTTACGCAAAAGCAATCTCTTATACTTCCAAAGGAGATTTGGAAAAAGCAAAACAATTATATGATGAAAGTGAAAAACTTTTTGACGAATCACAAGGAGACAATTACGACGCAGAATATCTTGGATTTTTGAGAAACAAAGCTCTGTTTCTTTCAGAAAACGATCAACCAGAATTGGCAGTAAAAACAGCATTAAAAGCACATTCGTATTTACAAGAACACAATAAAGAATCTGACTTCCCGATATTAAATCATAAGTTAAATGTGGCACAGGTATATTATAATCAGAAGGCATTCGATAAGGCCAGAGAATGGTGTGATAACGCGAATAACTATCTCTCTGAACAAATTAAAAAAAGTAGTTCTTCTTTAGACAGTATTCTAATTGAATTTAAAAGACCATCACTTATTTTGCTTAAATCGAAATCTGAATATCAATTGGCTACATCAAGAGACGAAGCTTTTTTACAGCATCAACTTTCAAAATTAGAAGATGCCTTCGATATATTGGAGAGGAGAAAAACAATAGCGATTAGTAAAGAAGATATTGACCTTATATATTCTGAATATAAAAGCCTCTATGATTTTACGAAAAAACTAAATTTTGAGCTTTATCAGCTTTCCGGTAAAAACATATATCTCAATAAAACGATGGAATTGCACGAATCTGGCATCTATCAAAGAATTCGGGCGAAACTTAATATAGGAACTGCTGTGGCATTTGCAAATGTGCCCGAAAAAGTTATAGACAGGGAAAAAGAATTGAAAAATAATCTTCACTCCATACTGGACAAGACTAAAGCGGATGTTAATGGTATGAATGATTTTTTTTCCGGGACTAAAGAATGGGAACTGTTTTTAGACTCTTTGAAACAGACCCATCCTAAATATTATAAAATGCGCTATGCGACAATTAAGGAACCCTTGGATGGTATTCAGCATAAAATGGGAGACAATACAACTGTGGTCCGATATTTATTTATTGATAATGACTTATATGCCTATGTAATTAATTCAACTGAACAAAATATCTTTCAGCTGGAATCACAGAACTTGAACGATCATCTTGCTTTGTTAAACAGTGATCAATTCAAAGTAGACAAGATTGCTCCCACTTTAAAAAAACTCTATGGTATGTTATGGCAACCGATTGAGTCGAAAGTTACCACCAAAAACGTGATGATCATTCCCGATCGTGAATTATTCAATTTAAGTTTCGAAATGCTCACTCCGCAAGAGATTACCTCGTTTAAAGAACTTACATCTAAGAGCTTATTGGCGAAACACTGTATTTCATACAATTTCAGTTTGTTACTTCTTAATTCTAAGAAAAGTGATACGTATTTCGATGAAGATTTTATCGCCTTTGCACCCGAATTCACCACAGAAATGAAAGACGATTATAAGATCGCAATCACCGATTCTATTTCTTTAGATAAAACGTATTTAACTTTATTACCGCAACCCTTTAGTGCCGATTTAGTGAAGCGTTTTTCCAAACAATTTAAAGGAGAATCCTTCACAAATAAAAGTGCGTCTAAGCAAATCTTCTCGAGTTCAGCCGGAGAGCATAAGATAATTCATATTGGGACACATGCCGAATCAAATAATTTGAGTCCGGAACTATCACGTTTAATTTTCGCCAAAAATGCGGCAGACGGCAGTACAATTAACGATAATTCATTGTACACCTATGAAATCTATAATTGTAACTTATCTTCGAGTTTAGCAATACTAACGGCCTGTGAAACCGGAAAGCCATCCTATCAGCCAGGGGAAGGTATGATTTCGCTCGCACATGCTTTCAATTATGCGGGTAGTGAAAGTATGCTCACCAGTTTGTGGAAAATTGATGAAAAGTCGAGTAGCGAAATAATTGAAAGTTTTTATGAGAATCTCTCAGATGGTCTTCCTAAAAATGAAGCTCTTCAGAAGGCTAAGCTCAGTTATTTAGCGAGAGCAGAAGGAAGAACCTTGGCGCCTCAATACTGGGCGGGAATGATACTTATTGGCGATACTTCTCCTATCGAATTAAGTTCGGGATGGCACTGGGGGTACTTATTATTGTTTGGACTGGCAGTGATGCTACTTATATTATATTTGAAGAAACGAGCTTAAATTTTCTGAGCTCCAAACCCTATTTCGTCCTCGATAAACTCTCCGTTTTTACAAAGAGAAGAAAGTTCACTTTTAATGAATTTTAAGACTGAAATTTTCTCGGCTTCCGGATACAAAACGTGAACGTTAGCCCCGGCATCCAAAGTAAAACATATCTTGCTTCCGCTTTCTTTTCTGAATGTCCAAATACGATTGATGATTTCAAGAGTGTGGGGCTTCATCAGAATAAAATACGGAATTGAGGTAAGCATCATCGCATGAAGTGAAAGTGCTTCACTTTCAACAATTTCTATGAATTTTGAAAGATCGCCATTTTCTAACACAGGTATTAAATTACTAAGATTTTCATTTGCCTGATCAAAACGTTGTTCCGCAAAGGGATGGCTATGCATCAAATCATGCCCTAACGTACTGCTTACTTGCTTTTCTCCTTTATCAACTAATAAGATAGTGTCCTGATAGTTATTAAAATTCTCGTGCACATTGTAAGGATATTTCATTCCGAAGAGATTACTGCTTCCCTGAATGTCGGGATGTTCTCCCCAAACGATTAAGTCGCCTTGAATGCTGCGTGAGGCGCTTCCTGATCCGAGTCGTGCTAAAAATGAAGCCTTCTGATTAAAATATTCATCTGTAATTTCAGTGTCACTCAAAATACCTTCCATATCCATTAAACATAAGGCTAATGCACTCATTCCGCTAGCTGAAGATGCGATGCCACTACTATGTGGAAAACTATTTGTGGTCTCGATCTTAAATTTGTACTCTTTGAGAAATGGCAGATATATTTCAACACGCTCAAAGAATTTTTGAATTTTAGGCTCAAACCCTTCTTCTCGCCTGCCGTCGAGATATACTTCAAAATCAAAACCCTCTGAGGACTTTTCGATAAACGATAGTGTAGTTTGTGTATTACATTGGGTGAGTGTAAAACTTATTGAGGCATTTTTTGGTAATTGTTCGCCGTATTTCCCCCAATACTTTACCAAAGCTATATTGCTGGGAGATTGCCAGGTAACGCGCCCACTATTGGGCGAATTTGAATATGATTTCGGAAGGAAGTTTTCTTCTTGCATGCAAAAGAATTTCAGTGGCAAATATAGCGAAAACGCTTACAGGTTAAAAGAAAGCTAATTCCTTATATTTGATTATATAACAATTAGCTGTTTTATCACAACTCTCGAAGGTTGTAAGTAATTCTCCTTTCTGTTTGCGACATTATGTTATAGCTGCGATGTAAAAATATAAGTCAGTAAATCCATCATTCGTTATTTTTCAAAAAAGTTACATCTTTAACTCCATCTCAATTCAAAAAAAAGTAATACCTTAGTTCAAAGTATTGACTAATA
>CBDUGY010000035.1:0-24008 GCA_965367015.1 uncultured Ulvibacter sp. | reverse complement strand
GTGACCGCGGAGGGATTCAAACCCCCAACCCTCAGAGCCGAAATCTGATGCGCTATTCAGTTGCGCCACGCGGCCTATTCATCCTCGCGTAAGCGTGGATCTTATTATAAATTCTTAATATTTAAGACAACCTTGATTTCACAACCGTAGAAATCGTTTTCCCATCAGCTTTACCGGCTAACCTTCCATTTGCCAATCCCATTACCTTTCCCATATCTTTCATAGAAGAAGCTCCTGTCTCGGTAATGATAGTATCAACAATTTTAGCTACTTCTTCTTCACTCATCTGTGCAGGTAAAAACTGCTCTATCACAGCAGCCTGAGCTAATTCAGGGGCAGCTAAATCTTCTCTGCCCTGTTCCTTGAAAATGGCAGCACTGTCCTTGCGTTGCTTTACTTGTTTTTGTAAAATTTTTAATTCTTCCGCTTCACTTAACTCTTCCTTTGCACCTGTTTCTGTCTGTGCCAATAACATCGCCGATTTCACCGCACGTAAAGCTTCCAACGAAGAAGTATCTTTCGCTTTCATAGCAACCTTCATTGCTTCCATCACTTGCTTTTGTAAGCTCATATTCTCAATTTTATAGATTGCGAAGATACGTATTAAACTGATATTCCGAAAAGACAATTGTAATCAAAAAAGAAAATCCGAACGCCTGTTAGAACATCCGGATTTTCAAGCATTATAGATAAAACCTGCTATAATTAGGTATTAGATCTAATCTACATTATCATGCAGAAAAGAATTATTACTTCTTAAATTTACATCGTCATCGTCTGTATTTACTGAAGTTCTTGAGATATCTGTTTTGCCTTTAGAAGATTCATCCAATTCGATTCCCATTCTTTTATAAGCAGGCTGCTTTTCAATATCTTCTATCTTCGATGAACTATTTCTGAATTTGTAGTTAAAGTCTTTCATTTTTTTCTTACGCTCCTCCGTACGATCACGTAAAATTTTTGAAATTGGTGTATTCATCGGATCCTCGGGCTCGTCACCGACTGGTTCGGCAGGTTCCGGAACATCAATAGTCTTAGTCTTAAAAACAATTTCCTCTTCCGCAGCCTGGCTCTTTTTTACAGATTTTGCGTTGGTTAAATGACTTTCCATCTCCTGATAATCATCAAGACTGTATCTCTTAATTCCTTCATCAGAAAATTCTGTTACCGGAACTACTTCAACGTGATCATTTACCTCAATATCTTCAACTTCAGAAGTAACAATTTCTCTTTCTTCTTCTTCACTTTGTTTTTGCACTTTGTTTTCAGAAGAGACATTTACCGGCATATCAAACATTAGCATTTGATCCTCCATTACATCCTCACTCTCAACCGCTTCCGATTTCTCCTGAGAAAGTTTATCTTCAGCTTTTTCCTCTGCTACTCTCGACAACTGTTGGTTAGAAGTCTGGGTCGCTTTTTTGGGATTTACAATCACAAAATCATTCACATCAATCTCATTAATCATGATCTGTTCAAATTCGGCCAAATGATGAATATCGATCTCCTCAAAATCAACATCCATATTTTTTAACAATTCTGAAGTTTCGATATAACCTTCAAACGGAATTTCCATAGTGGTCTCTTCAGTTGCATCAAATAATGTATGTTTTATAATAGGACCTTCCGAAGTGCTTTTTGGTGCGGATGAAACATCTACCCCGGATTTTATAGGTTGCGGTGTAAGATTGTGTTCAGCTCTCTGTTCTTCTTCTAAAGTGTGGATAATTTTCTTAGCCTCGGTATTCACAATCTCATTTTGTTGTTCAACATTAAAGCCAGTAGCAATTACAGTAATGGCAATCGCCCCTTCCAAAGCCTCATCTTCACCTACACCCATAATAATATTTGCACTATGCCCGGCTTCATTTTGGATGTGATCACTAATCTCTCCGATCTCATCAATGGTAATTTCTTCGTTTCCGGAAACGATTAATAATAACACATTCTTCGCACCTTTAATTTTGTTATCGTTTAATAGTGGAGAATCCAAAGATTTATTTATCGCTTCATGTGCGCGATTCGCTCCACTCGCGCTAGCACTTCCCATGATCGCAGTTCCGCTGTTGGCAAGAACTGTCTTTGCATCACGTAAGTCAATATTTTGGGTATAATGATGTGTAATAACTTCAGCAATACCTCGAGCTGCTGTTGCTAATACCTCATCAGCTTTCGAGAATCCTGCTTTAAAGCCAAGGTTTCCATATACTTCACGAAGTTTGTTGTTATTGATAACGATAAGTGAATCGACATTTTGTCGTAAATTCTCTACTCCGATCTGTGCCTGATCATTTCGCATTTTACCTTCAAATTGAAAAGGAATAGTAACAATTCCAACCGTTAAAATGTCCATATCTTTGGCCATTTTAGCAATAATCGGAGCCGCCCCGGTTCCGGTTCCACCACCCATACCAGCAGTAATGAAAATCATTTTGGTATTGGTTGTTAGCATTGATTTGAGTTCTTCAAAACTTTCAACTGCAGATTGTTCTCCAATTAATGGGTTAGCACCTGCACCGAGACCTTCGGTTAGCGAAACCCCCAGTTGGATCTTGATGGGCACAGGACTGTTTTCTAATGCCTGCGAATCTGTATTGCAAATAACAAAATCCACACCTTTAATCCCTTGACTAAACATGTGATTTATGGCATTGCTACCGCCACCTCCAACACCAATTACCTTAATGACGTTGGACTGGTTTTTTGGCAGGTCGAACGAGATATTATCAAATTCTTTTTTGCTGCTCATATACTAATATTTGTGAGGTTTATTTCGAGCTTAGCACGAAACTTAATTAATTATTGTTACTATTCTTTTACTTTAGTGATACCTAACTATTCTGCATTGTCCAAAAACTCTTTAAATCTTTCAGCCCATTTATCAAAAAAACGCTTCTGCTCTTTGGGTCGCTCTTCAATCATATTTCCATCGTCACCACTTAGATTTTCAAAAGGTTTTTCATTTTTATTCTCAGTCTCATGATATACTTTTGAATGCAATATTTTCTGCTTGTTCTCCAAGCTGTTCATTACCAAACCAACTGCCGTTGCATATAACGGACTCGTAGTTTCACTGTCACTATCACCAGCCAAATGTTCATTTGGATATCCTATTCTCGTATCCATTCCTGTAATATATTCCACCAATTGTTTGAGATGCTGTAATTGTGCGCCACCACCTGTAAGGACAATACCTGCAATTAGCTTTTTCTTTTGTTCTTCATGACCGTAATTCTTGATCTCTAAATAAATCTGTTCGATTATTTCGACAACACGAGCATGAATTATTTTAGAGAGATTCTTTAAGGTTATTTCTTTTGGCTCGCGACCTCTCAAACCGGGAATTGAAACAATTTCATTGTCTTTATTTTCACCCGGCCACGCCGAACCAAATTTTATTTTAAGTAATTCGGCTTGCTTCTCAATGATAGAGCAACCTTCCTTAATATCATCAGTAATTACATTTCCTCCGAAGGGAATAACTGCTGTATGTCTTATAATTCCATCTTTAAATATTGCAAGATCCGATGTTCCTCCCCCTATATCAATTAATGCTACGCCGGCTTCTTTTTCCTCCTGACTCAATACCGCCTGGGCAGATGCCAAAGGCTCTAATGTAATCCCCGAAAGCTCCAAGCCCGCACTTTTTATACATCTTCCTACATTTCGAATAGATGAAACCTGGCCCACGACTACATGAAAATTGGCTTCCAATCTGCCTCCATACATTCCTATAGGCTCCTTAACTTCAGCTTGGCCATCTACTTTAAAATCTTGAGGCAACACATGTAAGATTTCCTCTCCGGGTAGCATTACTAATTTATGCACCTGATTACACAGGCGGTCTATATCCTCTTCATCTATTACTTCGTCGCTGTTACTGCGAGTGATATAATCACTGTGTTGCAGACTTCTAATGTGCTGTCCGGCAATGCCTACAACCACATCTTTAATTTTCATACCCGATGACGTTTCCGCATCCTGTACCGCTTGTTGTATTGATTGTATTGTTTGAGTTATATTATTTACCACCCCTCTGTGTACGCCGAGACTTTTGGATTTTCCAATACCCAAAATCTCCATTTTTCCGTACTCATTAGTCTTGCCTATCATGGCAACAATTTTGGTGGTCCCAATGTCTAATCCTACAGCTATGTTTTCGTTTTCCATGGCCTTTAACGTTTTGTGGCTATTACCTGACTCTCAAATTGTAAATTCACCAGACCATATCCCGATAGGGTACTGTCTTGTTTAGTTTTCTGATAAAATGCTTTAAAGTTTTGAAACTTTTTATCGATTGCTGTTGCTTTACCAAACAGCACTTTAAAATCGTGTTTTCGTAATCTTAATTCAATATTTCCATTCTTCTTTACATCCAACCCTACAACACTCTTTTTCATAAATTCATCTTCGTTAATTTTAAGTAGTAATGATGTCACTTCAGAAAAATTATCTTTTGATATTCCAGTAATTAATGGAACTCTTGCTGAATAAACTCCTGACAAGGGCATCTTCTTTCCATCCTCGTCCAGATAGAAATCGGGTGAACTTGACACTCTTGCGATAGGGGTTCGTTGCTCTATTCTCGCTCCCAAGGTCCCGTCAACCGTTACAAACACTTGAGCATCACGAATCATAGGGTTTTTAAGGAGTCTGTCCTCCATATCATTCAAAACTAAAGTTTCTTTATGGATGCTCGTAACGTTATCATAATTTTGTATCAACAATTTATTAACTGTATTTAAACTTATAAAAGGGCTGTTGTCATCAACAAATTCGATGTCTATTTTTGTCAATTTTCGCTTTGCATTTCGGTCTTTTGTAAAGCCAAATAAAAACACGATAAGTGTTACAGTTAGCAAAAATTTTATAATGATCCAACTACGCTTCATTTTTCAAGTATTTAGTGACTTTTGAAACTTCTACACCGATATCCCCTGCTCCTACCAGCAACTTGACCCGGCAATTTGATTTTTTCAGTGCCAGCGTTAAATTCTCTTTTGAAATCAATTGTTTATTTTCATTATCAATCTTTTCAAGTAACCATTCTGAAGTTATCCCGGTGATAGGTTGTTCTCTAGCCGGATAAATATCTAGTAATAAAACTTCATCGAATTTGGCGAGACTCGTGGCAAATCCTTCAGCAAAGTCTCTGGTTCTACTGAATAAATGAGGTTGAAAAACGATCAATTTTTCATCCTCGGGATACATCTCACTAACTGCCTGATACAAGGCGTTAATTTCGGTAGGATGATGCGCATAATCATCAATCAACACGAGGTTGTCTTCTTTAATTCTGTAGGAGAATCTCCTCTGAACCCCTTTAAAATTTAATAAAGCTTTGGGGAGGCAATCGGTTGGGGAACCTGCTAAAATTGCCATACCCAAAGCCATTACAGCATTGTGTAGGTTATGATGTCCGGGCAAATAAAATTGTAAATCCTTTATAATTTGATGCGGCGTTTTTAAGTCGAATAAATAAGCTCCGTCTTTTATTTTAACATTTTGCGCTTCGAAATCGGCTGCCTCACCAACCGCCACCGTTTTTCCATTTAACAGAAGTCCTTTTTTACAGAGCAAATTTTCTTTATTCGGAATTAATTCTGAAAAATCTCGAAACGCGTCTTCTATGGCGGAAGCATCACCATAAATATCTAAATGATCTGCATCCATTGAGGTAATACAAGCAATATCCGGACGTAATTGTAGAAATGATCTATCAAATTCATCAGCCTCAACCACCGTTATTTCATGACCCTTATTAATGAAATTAGAATCATAATTTTCGGCAATACCACCTAAAAAAGCAGTAACAGGCATATTGCATTCGGCCAGAAGATGCCCTAAGATCGCTGAAGTGGTCGTTTTTCCATGCGTACCGGCAACTGCAAGACACAGACTATTTCTAGTCACCTCACCCAGCAATACTGATCGTTTTATCAGTTGGTAATCTTCAGAAAGAAAATATTGTAATAAATTGTTTTCCTTAGGAATTGCGGGAGTATAAACAATCAAAGTAGTTGGCTTCGACAGTTCTAAGGAAGCCACTTCAGAAACATCGTCTAAAAATCGTACCGGGATTCCTTCAGAAATAAGTGCAGCTGTAATAGTACTCGCGGTTTTATCATAGCCAAAAACATTTTTACCCATACTCTTAAAATATCTCGCTAAGGCACTCATGCCTATACCACCAATACCAATGAAATAAAGGGTTTCTATGTTTTTTAATGTTATCAATCTTCAGTATTTAAAATAATATTCAACTTTTTAATTATATCATGTTTTCAGGAGATTTTCAATCTCATCTACTATATGTCTCGTAGCGTTGGGCTTCGCCATCTTTTTTATATTTTTTGAGAGGGTTATTTGCCTTTCTTCGGAAATTAATAGGTCTTTAATTTCGGTTTCAAACCTCTCTTCTAATTCACTTTCTTTTATTAATAACGCCGCATTTTTTTCAGAAATTGCCAAAGCATTCTTTGTTTGATGGTCTTCGGCCACATTTGGTGACGGAATAAAAATTACGGGCTTACCCACCAAGCACAATTCGGATACCGACAACGCACCTGCTCTTGAGATGATAATATCCGCAGCGGCATAGGCCAAATCCATGTTATTTAAAAACGTATGAACCTGAATTAAATCGGTGCCTTGGTCTTTATACAGACTTTCATAAAATTTTCCACATTGCCAAATAACCTGTACCTGCATCTGCTCAAAAAGCGAAAATGATTTTTTAATGAGCTCATTTATTTTCTTTGCTCCCAAGCTTCCTCCTAAGACCAGGACGGTTTTCATTTCGGGGTTCAATTGAAAAAAATCAAGTGCCCGCTTTCTTTTTGAATCAATTTCCAACAAATCCTGACGCACCGGATTACCTGTAAGTACTAACTTATCCGCAGGAAAGAACCGATCCATTCCATTATAGGCAACACATATTTTTTGCACTTTACTTGCCAACCATTTATTGGTAATACCCGCATGACTATTTTGCTCCTGAATAAGACAGGGGACCTTTTTCATGGAAGCAACCTTTAATAAGGGTGCGCTGGCATAACCTCCTGTTCCTACGGCAGCATCAGGTTTAAATTTTTGAATAATACTTCTTGCCTTTATTAAACTTGAAACCAGCTTTAGAGGAAACAACAGATTTTTAAAACTTAAACTACGCTGTAATCCCGAAATCCAAAGTCCTTCAATCTTATAACCGGCCTGAGGCACTTTTTCCATCTCCATTCTGTCCTTGGCTCCAACAAAAAGAAACTCAGCTTCAGGATATCGCAACTTCAGTTCGTTTGCGATCGCAACGGCCGGATAGATATGACCTCCGGTACCACCGCCACTAATTATAAATCTGTATTTCTTCTGTGTACTATTCACCTGTTATTATAAAATCGCTTTTGCCATTTACTTTTGATTTATATTCTTCCTGTTTTATCTTTTTTTTCTTCTAATCTCTCACTCCTCATCTTTAGATAGTTTCACTCAAAATATCTAAAGGATTAATTTCCTCCTCCTCTTTTATGGTAACTTCTCTTTTGGCACTTACACTTAATACCATTCCTAATGCCAGACATGTCATCCAAATTGATGTGCCTCCGCTACTAATTAATGGTAAGGTCTGACCGGTAACCGGAAACAATTCCACTGCAACTGCCATATTTATTAAAGCCTGGAATACAATTGGGAGCCCAACACCAATAACTAGCAATTTTCCAAACATCGAACTCGATTTATGCGCAACAATGACTAAGCGAAAGAGTAGTAATAAATACAGAAACAACAGTGTTAATGCGCCCAACATCCCAAATTCTTCAACTATAATCGCATAAATGAAATCTGATGATGACTGGGGTAGAAAATTTTTCTGTACACTTTTTCCGGGACCTAGACCGGTAACTCCGCCTGATGCAATTGCTATTTTTGCCTTTTCAATTTGGTAATCGGCTTCGGTATCTTCATCATCGGTAAAATTCTCAATTCTGTTCATCCAAGTATCCACCCTATTCGAAAACATATCGGGAAATGCCTTGGCAGTAAGCACAAACAAGGTTAATAATAAAAGTCCAACGCCTAATATTATCCCGAGATAACGTAATGGGTATCCACCAACGAATACCAAAACCACTACCATAGCAAAGATGATTGCCGTTGTAGAGAAATTTGCCGGCAAAATTAATGCTAATATCACGAATACCGGCACCCATAAAGGCAGTAGTGTTTCTTTGAATGTCACTTCTTTATCCTTAATTCTGGACAGATATCTAGCTACATAGGTCATTAAAACCACAGCAGCCAAAGTGGAAGTTTGAAATGTAACCCCTACAAACGGCAATCTTATCCACCTGCTGGCATTGGCTCCATCGATTGTAGTACCTTCAGTTATGGTTATTAGCAGAAGAACAATTATTATAGGCATAGCTATAATTGAGAGTCCGCGGAAATAGTGATATGGAATCTTATGTACACCATATAGAATAGCAAAACCTAACAATAAATGTGCGAAATGTTTCAAGAGAAATGGCAACGTACTTCCATCACCATAGAGATATGCCAGATTACTACTCGCACTATAGACAGGTAAAAAAGAAAACAGCGCCAATAAGGCTACCACTGCCCAAATAGCGCGATCACCTTGTATGTATTGGAAGATATTTTTCATTTAAATCTATTGTTGTTACCTGTTTACAGATTTCTTACAGCATCTTTGAATTGACGACCACGATCTTCATAATTTTCAAAAAGGTCGAAACTCGCGCAGGCGGGTGATAGCAATACGTTATCACCTCTTTCTGCAATTCTGTACGCCACCTGAATTGCCTGCTCCATTGATTGTGTTTCTACCATTGTATCGACAATATTTACAAAGGCATTAACAATCTTATCATTGTCTACACCCAAACAGATAATGGCTTTTACCTTTTCATTTACCAAGGGTAGCAACTCAGAGTAATCATTTCCTTTATCGACACCACCCACGATCCAAACGGTGGGGCTGGACATACTATCTAGTGCATAAAAAGTTGCATTAACATTGGTAGCTTTTGAGTCGTTGATATACATTACATTATTAATTTTCAAGACTTTTTCCAGACGATGTTCCACTCCCTGGAAGCTTTCTAGACTTTCTCGAATGGTTGTTTTCCTTATTTTTAATAATGTGGCGATAGTTGAAGCCGCCATAGCGTTTTTCTGATTGTGTTGTCCTTGTAGTCCTAAACTTGCGATTGGCATAGTGAGATTGTTATTATCTATTGTTATTATTATTTCTTTATTTTTAATATATGCGCCCTGTTTCAATTCTTTTTGCAATGAAAAAGGCAATTTTTGAGATCTAATGGGGTTTTGAATAAGCCATTTTACTATTTCTTTGTCATCAGCATCGTAAATGAAATAATCATCTTTGGTTTGATTCATTACAATTCGGAATTTCGACGCGATATAATTTTCATATTTGTTTTCATATCTATCTAAATGATCCGGACTTAAATTGGTCAATACAGCAATATGCGGCGCAAAATTTTCAATTCCATCCAGCTGAAAACTGCTTAACTCCAACACAAAGTTTTCATATTTATCTTCTGCCACCTGTTCCGCAAAACTTTTCCCAATATTTCCACCAAGTGCAACGTTTAATCCGCCATGCTTCAATAGCTCATAGGTAAGAGTTGCAGTGGTTGTTTTTCCATTGCTCCCAGTAATTCCAACAATGGTAGCATCTGTAAATTGCGATGCAAACTCAATTTCAGAAATCACTTTAATACCCAATGTATTCAGCTTTAATACAATTGGAGCCTTATCGGGTATACCCGGACTTTTCATTACTATATTTGCTGAAAGAATTAAAGCATCTGTATGCCCATTTTCCTCCCATTTAATCTCGTGATGTATAAGAACTTGTTTGTACTTTTCTTTAATTTTTCCGAAGTCTGAAACAAACACTTCAAATCCTTCTTTCTTTCCTAATATGGCAGTTCCTACTCCACTTTCTCCTGCTCCTAAAATCACTAACCGACTACTCATATTTTTATTTGCTTGCCAAGTCTCTAAAGGGCTTAGCGTACTATCTGATTTTTAATGTCACAATGGTGAGTATCGCCAGAAAAATCCCAACAATCCAAAACCTTGTAACTATCTTACTTTCATGAAAACCTTTTATCTGATAGTGATGATGCAAAGGGGACATTCTGAATATTCTGCGACCTTCACCAAATTTCTTCCGGGTATATTTAAACCATCCCACCTGTAGCACTACAGAAAGGTTTTCCATCAAAAATATTCCGCAGAGAATAGGTATCAACCATTCTTTTCTGATAGCAATTGCGATAACCGCGATTATGCCCCCTATGGTTAAACTTCCCGTATCGCCCATAAAAACCTGCGCCGGATAAGCATTATACCACAGAAAACCAATAAGCGCTCCCGCGAATGCGGTAATAAAAATGGTCATTTCTCCAGTATTGGGGATGTACATAATATTTAGATAATCTGAAAAGACTACATTCCCTGAAACCCATGCAAAAATTGCAAGAGTTACAGCTATAATGGCGCTTGTCCCAGCAGCCAGTCCGTCAATTCCGTCTGTGAGATTTGCACCATTAGATACTGCCGTGATAATAAATATCACAATAGGGATGAAAACTAGCCAAGCGTATTTTTTATAATCATCTCCGGCCCAAGAAATCAAACGTTCGTAATTAAATTCATTCTTTTTTACAAAAGGAATTGTGGTTAGTAACGTCTTTTCTGCCGGGTAGAATTCTCTGGTCGAGGTTTGTGCAGATAGTTCGGTAGTATTCTGTTGATTCGTCTTTTCTCGTTTTATCGTGATATCTGGATGAAAGAACATGGTTGCTCCAACGATTATACCTAATCCAACTTGACCCACTACCTTATAACGTCCGGCAAGTCCTTCCTTGTTATTCTTAAACTTTTTGATATAGTCATCTATAAAGCCAATAAGCCCCATCCATAACGTTGTTACCAAAAGCATAATAACATAAATATTCTCCAGTTTTGCGAAAAGTAAAACCGGTATGATTGTAGCCAGGATAATAATAATCCCTCCCATAGTGGGCGTACCTGCCTTTTCACTTTGCCCTTCCAAACCTAGGTCCCGAATTGTTTCGCCCAATTGTTTTCTCTGCAAAAACCTAATGATCTTCTTACCGTACACCGTTGCAATAAAAAGTGACAATATTACCGCCAAAGATGCCCTAAAAGTGATATACTGAAACAGACTTGCCCCCGGCAATTGATATGTCTTTTCTAAATAATCAAACAGATAGTACAGCATACTTCTACTTATTTAAAGCGTTTAATAGTTGGTTTACAATCTTAAAATCATCAAAATCGAAGCGTTCTCCATTAACTTCTTGATATGTCTCATGGCCCTTTCCGGCAACGAGAATTATATCACTCTCTTGGGCCATCTGACAGGCTGTTTTAATAGCTTGTTTTCTGTCGGTAATCGATAGTGTTTTTTTGTAATGCTCCGGCGGCACACCCTTTTCAATTGCTGCAATAATTGTTTCCGGGTCTTCACTGCGAGGGTTGTCACTTGTAAAAATAACTTTGGTACTTAGGGTTGTCGCAATATTTCCCATCATTGGACGCTTTGCTGCATCACGATCACCCCCGCATCCTACAACAGTTATTAATTCTTCGTTGCCTGTGCGAATACTATTAATAGTTTCTAATACATTTCTCAGCGCATCGGGTGTATGTGCATAATCTACGATGGCTGTGATATTCTTTTCAGAAATAGAATATTGAAACCTTCCGTCAACACTTTCCAAAAGGCTCATTAATTGTAGAATTTCGATTGACTCCAATCCTAAAAGTTCAGCAGTTGCGTATATCGCTAAAAGGTTATAGGCGTTAAAGTCGCCTATTAATTTCACCCATAATTCGTTACCATTAATCTTCAATAAAAGTCCCGCAAATTGATTTTCCAGAATTTGCGCTTTATAGTCGGCATATGATTTTAAAGCATAGGTATATTTCTTCGCCGCTGTGTTTTGAAGCATCACAGATCCATTCTTGTCATCCACATTTACAACCGCAAAAGCCGATTTCGGTAGGCTATCGAAAAATGATTTTTTTACATCTCTATATTCTTTAAAATCTTTGTGATAATCTAAATGGTCATGCGACAGATTAGTGAAAATACCTCCCGTGAAGTGCAAGCCCTCAGTACGTTTTTGATGAATTCCGTGAGAACTCACTTCCATAAAACAAAATTCTACGCCTGCATCTACCATTTCCCTTAAATAGCTATTTATGGTAATTGAATCGGGGGTAGTATGTGTAGCTTCGTACTGCTTACTTCCCACTAAAATTTTTACCGTAGACAATAATCCAACCTCAAAGCCTGCCGATTTAAAAAGATCGTACAATAAAGTAGTGATAGTAGTTTTTCCGTTGGTACCGGTTACTCCAATCAATTTGAGGTTTTCGGAAGGGTTTTCGTAAAAATTAGATGCCATTACGGCTAATGCTTTTTGCGAATCGGCAACTTTTACATATGTAATACCATTGATTAATTCATTGGGCATATCTTCACATATTACCGCAATTGCACCATTATCGCAGGCCGTCTTTATATAGTCATGTCCATCGCTTACCATTCCTCGTGTCGCTATAAACACATCATCCAATCCAATTTTTCTAGAATCAAAAGCCAGATTTCTAATTGCCACTGCAGTATTACCCACAACTTTTTCGAGGGTTACCTTGTATAATATGTCTCTTAAAATAATCACGATAATTCTAAAACTATATGCTGTCCCTTCTTCAGGATTGTTCCCGATTCTACCGATTGTTTTTTTACAGTACCATTTCCAACGAGTTCGACTTTTAAACCTAAATTTTCGAGCAATGCAACAGCATCCATTCCCGCCATACCGGATACATTAGGAACCTTCTTATAAGTATCTTGTACCTTCTGATAATATCCGTCAAAGTCCTTCGAAATGGTAGTATCTTCTGCATCGACATCGGCTATTTCGGCGATATTGGGTGAGTCAGTAAATATTTTTTGTGCGATTCTTTTAAATACCGGACCCGTAACGTCTGCTCCGTAATACCCCTTTTTGGTACTTGGTTTATGAATTACTACGATGCATGAGTATTTTGGATTTTCGGCCGGGAAATAGCCCGCGAATGAAGAAATATAACGCCGGTTCTGAGCCCAATCCTTAGAACCATATTCGGTTCTCGCTGTACCGGTTTTTCCTGCCATGGAGAAATTTTCAGAATACAATGTCTTTCCGGTACCTCGTCTTACAATATTTTTTAGGATCTCTTTTATTTGAGAGATTGTAGCATCCGATGCAATTTTATTATTAATAATCTCGGTGTCAAATCTTTCAATAGGTTGATTCCAAGCCCGTATTTCTCGAATAAATTTCGGTTTAATCATAACCCCATTATTCGCAATTGCATTATAAAAAGTAAGCATTTGTAGAGGTGTCATGGAAAGATTATAACCATACGCCATCGAAGGCAGTGCATTACGGCTCCAACTCGCATCCCCCGGTTGATAAATTTTAGGATCGCCTTCACCCTTTATTGGAATTCCAAGCGGTTCATTTAATTTCCACTCATACAATTTATCTATAAACTTCTGTGGATTTTTCGCATATGCCTCGTCGATTAATCTTGCAAAAGCAATATTCGATGAAACCTCTAATGCTCTTGCGGCACTAATTTCGCCATATCCTCCTCGCTTCGAATCATTTATATTTCTTCCATATAATCTATAGGTGCCATTTTGAGTATCAACTACTGTTGAAGTATCTATTACCTTGTCTTCCAATGCGACGGTCATTGCAATAGTCTTAAAAGTAGATCCGGGTTCAATCGATTCCCAAATGGCATAATTGAATTTTTCGTAGTAAGTACCATTGGAGGTTCGCCCTAAATTGGAAACTGCTTTAACCTCGCCGGTCTTTACTTCCATCACTATTACACTTCCATGTTCTGCTTCATAATGTTCCATCTGCTTTAAGAGCGCGTGGTGAGCAATATCCTGAATATTTATATTAATGGTCGAAATAACATCATATCCATCTTGTGGCTCGATTTCGTTATCATCGTATACAGGTTTCCATTGGCCCTTAGCTATCTTTTGCTTCAATCTCTTGCCTTCTTTCCCGCGTAATTGTAAATTAAATGCACCTTCGAGCCCAACTGCATAATAGCCAGGATTATTCCGATCTTCACTACCTACCATTCTCTCAGCAATTCGGCCGATTGGATGCTCTCTTACTGTTCGCTGATCTACAATAATTCCTCCTTGATAGGGCCCCAAATTAAAAAGCGGCATGTTCTTTACCTTAATATAATCGGAGTAGCCTAAATTTTTAACCACCAACATATAGCGGTTTTTGTTCGCTCTGGCTTTTCTGAAAGTACTTTGATAATAAGAGGCTGGCTTTCCAAACATCTTACTCAGTTCTTTGGAAAGCGGCACAAGATGTTCTTTAAAGTTAGCAGAAGAGACCGTAACCGCATCAAAACGAATATCGTATTTTGGTACAGAGGTAGCTAAAAGACTGCCGTCATCTGCATATACATTACCTCTATTGGCAGGGATCGTAAAATTTTTGGTAGTATTCTTTAAAGCAAGTTCACGATATTTCTCACCGTCAACAAATTGAATATCGACCAACTTAATAACAATGAGTAGAGCGAAGATAAACATACCTCCGGCGATAAAATACAAGCGGTTTAATATGTTTTTTTCCTCTATTGCCACCGCGTTATTTCTTTTTGTTAATTTTTATTTTTTGAGGCGGCGTTTCTGATGGCTCCAAGCCTCGTTTCGCCATCGCTGCAATAATCTTACTCTCCATTTTTGTTTGCATCAACTTCATCCTTACATCCACATACTCGCTCTTAAGTTCTTTCACTTCGTTGCTTAACTTAGCAATACGATGAACCTTCTTGTCTGCTGTATGAGAACTTGCTATCATAACCAAAGCCAAAAGAGAAAGGAATATGATAAAACGCCAGTTTTTTAGCGCATCGTCACTAACCAAAAACTTCCCTTTTATTATGTTATAAAAGTTTTGCCTCATAATTTGACTCCTATTCTAAGTTTAGCACTTCGGGCTCTGCTATTCATTGCAATCTCTTTTTCTGAAGGAATGATAAATTTTCCTACGGGTTTCATTGGTACTTCTACTCTGCCAAAGACATCCTTCTCTGGCTCCCCTTCAAAAAGTCCGTTACGTATAAAACGTTTTACAAGGCGATCTTCCAGAGAGTGATATGATATTACGCTTAATCGACCTCCGGGCTTTAACACCTCTAATGTTTGAATTAAAAATTCTTTCAAGGCGTCCAATTCCTGATTTACTTCAATACGTATCGCCTGATACACTTGCGCCAATATTTTGTTTTCTTTATGCTTTGGAAGAAATCTTGCGATCGCTTTTTTTAATTGCTCACTCGATATTATCGGTCCGTTTTTTCGAGCCTCGATAATAACCCTTGCCATTCCCGTAGCAGATCGCAATTCGCCGTATTGAAATAACACATTTTGTAATTGAGACTCATTGTAGTTGTTTACAACATGATAGGCCGAAAATTCTGTATCCTGATTCATTCGCATATCGAGGTCGGCTTCAAAACGGGTAGAAAACCCCCGTTCGGCAACATCGAATTGATGTGAAGAAACACCAAAGTCTCCTAAAACTCCATCCACTTGCGTATGCCCATGGAAACGTAAAAAACGCTTGAGAAACCTAAAATTTTCATTTATTAACAAAAATCTTGGATCGTCGATAGCATTCTCAAGCGCATCTTTATCTTGATCAAAAGCTATTAATTTTCCCTTCTCACCTAATCTCCTTAATATTTCTCTGGAATGACCTCCGCCGCCAAATGTCACATCCACATAAACCCCATTGGGCTGGATGTTTAATCCGTCAACTGTTTCGGTTAATAAAACCGGATTATGATATTCCATTACTGTCACTTGCGTCGCCCATTACATCTTCAGCCAAATCTGCAAAATCGTTGGCAGCATCGTTAATGGCCTGTTCATACTTTTCTTTATCCCAGATCTCCACAATATTAATTGCGGAAGAAATCACTATTTCTTTGGTTATACCTGCAAACGATAATAGATCTTTTGGAATCAACAACCTTCCAGTTCCATCCAATTCAACCGTTTTTACACCAGCAGTAAACCTTCTGATAAAATCGTTATTCTTGCGATTGAAACGATTAAGTTGCCCCATTTTTTCCATGAGCGCATTCCACTCTTCCATTGGGTACAGTTCTAGACAAGGCTGGAAAACAGCACGCTTAATAACGAAGCCGCCGGTCATTACCGGAGTGAGCTGTTTCTTTAAAGGAGAAGGAACCATAACCCTACCTTTAACGTCTGCTTTGCACTCGTATGTACCTATAAGGTTCAGCATTAAGATCTTAAAATTTGTAAGTAATAGTTTCAAATATATCAAACTTTTACCACTTTTTACCACAATTTACCACTTTGTTGATAAGTTTTACCACCATCAGTTATTTTCAGGAAAAAGGAAAAATTAGATGTCGTTATACAAACAATTTTTATAAATAGAGTTTCACCAAATTTTGATTACTTTTGCGTTTGTTAATTGCATTAACCAGAATGACGCAAAACTTAAAGCAAGAAGGGAAATTTTCGTATTTCGAGGTAGGTGAAGGTACACCAATCATCATTCTACACGGCCTTATGGGTGGTTTGAGTAATTTTGATGGGGTTTCAAATTTTTTTCCTGAAAAAGGTTATAAGCTTCTAATCCCAGAACTTCCCATTTATAAAATGACCTTGCTGAAAACCAATGTCAAGAACTTCGCGAAATATGTAAAGGAATTCATAGATCATAAAGGGTTTGATGAAGTAATATTGTTAGGAAATTCTTTGGGGGGACATATTGGGCTCTTATGCACTAAACTATATCCTGAAAAGATAAAAGCACTTGTTATTACAGGTAGTTCTGGATTATATGAGAGTGCAATGGGCGAAAGTTATCCAAAAAGAGGAGATAGAGATTATATCCAGAAAAAAGCCGAAAATGTATTTTACGACCCCAAAATTGCTACTAAAGAAATTGTGGATGAAGTCTATGCTGCTGTCAACGATCGAAACAAATTAATTAGAACACTGGCAATTGCGAAAAGTGCGATCAGACATAACATGGCCAAAGATCTCCCTAAAATGGACACTCCTACATGTATCATCTGGGGTAAAAATGATAATGTAACACCTCCATCGGTTGCTACAGAGTTTGACGAATTGCTACCGGATTCAGAATTGTTTTGGATAGATAAATGTGGGCATGCCGCCATGATGGAGCATCCCGATGAGTTTAATGAGCTTCTCTACGCCTGGCTTCAGAAAAGAGGCTTTTAACAGTACCGGATTGAGGAGAGTCGCAGTTTCTTTCTAAAAAACGAACATCACAAAATAATAAAATATAGTATATGCAGATTAAATCGGCAGAATTTGTAATGAGTAATAGCGATGTGGATAAATGTCCGAAAGACAGACTTCCCGAATACGCTTTTATTGGTCGGTCTAATGTAGGAAAATCATCGTTGATCAATATGCTCATGCAACGTAAGAGCCTTGCGAAAACGAGTGGTAGACCGGGAAAAACGCAGTTGATCAATCATTTCCTTATTAATAAGAATTGGTACCTGGTAGATTTACCGGGTTATGGGTATGCCCGGGTATCAAAGAGTTCAAAAAAAGTATTTCAAAAATTCATTACCAACTATTTTGAAAAGCGTGAGCAAATGGTTTTGGCGTTTGTACTTGTAGATTGCCGGCATGAGCCTCAGCCTATTGATATGGAATTTATGCAATGGATGGGCGAAAATCAGGTCCCGTTTTCTATCATTTTCACAAAAGCCGATAAACTAAAGCCTAACGCCCTACAGCGCAACCTGGAAAACTACGAACAAAAAATGCTCGCAACCTGGGAGGAAATGCCCCATTACATAGTCACGTCGTCAAGCAATGATACTGGACGTGATGAATTGTTGGCTTATATTGGAAGTATTAATGAAGAGTTTAACAACACTTAATTGTTCAATTAAACTGATTAGCCTTTTTCAATGAGGTCTATCAGTTCTGAAACATTATTAATAGTATTTAATTCTTCGGCGTTCAAAAAAATCTGTAATTCATTTCTTTCTTCTGAAAGAATAATTGGCAAATCATATTTCGGCAACCATTTCGATTTAAATGCTTTCAGAAACTCATCTTTGTGGTAGAATTCCATTTGAATTTCTGAAGTTTCACGAAACTTTTTCCAATCCTCTTTTTCTGAAAAATTTCCAAAGGTAAGCGAACATAAATTACAACTATAGGTCTTCGGACTCACAATTTTGTGCATTCCATCGAGCAAGGCATTTATGGAACCCGAATTTGCGTTGTATACAAATATTAGGCGCGTCACTTTTTTTTCAATTCTAATTTTTCGGCAAAATAATCGCAAAAATCGCGCATAGTAGCACTCATCTTCTCATCACTTGTCGCACGTTCGAAGGTATCGGCCATAGCACTTAAAGTTTGGTGGAAGAATACTTTCATTTCGTCTATGGGCATATCCTTAGTCCAAAGGTCTATTCGCAACGATTCTTGTTTCTTGTGATCCCAAACCGATAGGAATACGGCTTTGGTGGCTTCATTCATTATGCCGCCATCCTCAGCAGACCAGCGCATCGCCTCGGGAATTTTATTTTCATCGACGGCTACTTGTATTTTTATTTCTGAAGTCTCATTAGACATAATTCTTATTGCTTTTGAGGTTTGTATTTTGATTCTTTAAAAAGTGTTTCTGTGTTTTTTACCAATAGCTGATCTACAGAAGTTTCATTGTTTTTCATATAAGCGCGCACAATTTGCCATCCCAAATAACGCCCAATCATTCCGGGCGAATCATTATCAATTTCCAGATAGAACTTCGAAAAGGGTGCCGGATTTATAAACCTAGCTGGAAGTTTAGCGTCTGTACTGTACAATACTTCATTTTCCACAAAAAACCGCCACATCTCCGCTTCATTTTCCTTAGCCCATTGCAATTGCGCTTCAGTATAACCAATTTTATCAGCATCACTGGTTTCCGGTAACCATAGATCCTTCAAATAGAGTTCTTTTCCGAAGAAAACCATTTGAGCCAATAGTGAACGCTGATTAGGCTTAGATACAAGCTGCCTCGCATAAGCCTCGGCGACGTCCGGACCAATTTGTGATTCTTTCAGATTTTGTGAAATATATTTTTTAATTCCTCCGTAAAATTCATGATCAGCACCTAAATATGTATCTAAAGAAAGAATTAGAAGCGTATCTGCGAGTATTACTTTATTATTATAATCAACATCCGACGTTACAGTGACCACAGTGGGTGATTTAAATTGCGGAAAATAGTATTTGATGTGCTGAAAAAGTGGATGCAATACCTTTTCAATTTTATTTTCATTCGGAAATTGCTGCGCCACCGCCTTATTAAGTTGATGTTGAAGCGTATCTTCCATTCGATACAGCCATATACTATCGTGAAATTGTTTGGGAAAAAACACAGGGTACTCCTTCTTTAGCCGTGCTAAATCCTCAGGTTTGGCTGCGGCGAAAATTTTATCGAATCGAAGAATATCAACCGTTACCGGAATGTTATCAATTTCTTTTTCGAGCTCACTTTTAGAATTACAGCTGAATACTAACAACGAAATAACAAGCAAAACTAAATATTTCATACGGACAAGGATTTTTCTATGCTTTAACGCGAATGCTTTTTTTAAATTTTACTTTTACCTAATTTTGTTTGCAAAGGTACAGCTATAGATTTATTTTAATTATAAAACTAGGTGCCAAAACATCGAGACATCTAGATTCTCAAAAATTACACTCACTTATGAAAACTGAAAAAGTTACCGATTATATTGTAAACTGGCTAAAACAGTATGCTACCAATGCAAAAATGGATGGTTTTGTCTTAGGTATTAGTGGCGGAGTGGATTCTGCTGTTACCTCAACATTATGCGCTATGACCGGTTTGAGAACTCTGTGTGTTGAAATGCCAATTCATCAAGCTCAGAGTCAGGTAACTCGTGCTCAGGAACACATTACTCAATTAAAAAAACGATATGCCAATGTTAGTGACGTAAGAGTAGATTTAACACCTGTTTTTGAAAGTTTCAAGGCGCAGGCTCCTTTTACCAAAAATGACACCTTTTTAGATCTGTCTCTAGCAAATACAAGAGCTCGATTACGGATGACCACATTATATTATTTTGCCGGATTACATCGTTATTTAGTGTGTGGAACGGGTAATAAGGTTGAGGATTTTGGAGTTGGTTTTTACACGAAATACGGAGATGGGGGTGTAGATTTAAGTCCGATAGCCGATCTCATGAAAAGTGAAGTTTATTCGGTTGGGAAATATATTGATGTTCCATTATCTATCTTAAAAGCGGCTCCAACCGATGGATTATTTGGTGATAGTCGAACCGACGAAGATCAAATTGGAGCCAGCTACGATGAATTGGAATGGGCCATGAAAATGAAAGAAGAAGGAAAAGTTTTACAAGATTTTGAAGGGCGAGAAAAGACTGTTTTTGAAATTTACACACGTCTTAATAAAGCCAACCAACACAAAATGAACCCCATTCCCATCTGTGAAATACCGTCAAATTTGAAAGAATAACAGTTTTTAACGAGTATTCTTGGATTTTAACGAAAAGAAAACAAAGAGTTTCAAGTTTTTTTTAGATTTGATTTGTAGTATAAATATTACAAAAACCTCACACTTAATTCATCTATCGTTTTGAGTGTTATCATTTTGATAAAGACGAAAAGAAATGAAGAATATCTTTATAGCAGATCATCATCCCGTTACCAGAAAAGGCATCTCTTGTTTACTGAAAAAAAGTAAAAATTTCAAAATTATAGGGAAGGCGACAAATGGTAATGAGTTGTATAAAAATCTAAGAGAAAATACACCAGACATTTTGATCATGGAGATCGATATGCCACAAATTAATGGCATCAATGCTTTGAGAAGTATAAAGACCGAATTTCCAGAAATGCGAGTTTTAATCTATTCGACACATCCTGAAGAAATATACGCTTTGCGTTCCATTAAATCGGGTGCAGCAGGATATGTTCCTAAAACAGCATCGACCAAACAATTTTTAAAGGCATTAAAGCAAATTGCGAAAGGTGGAATCTTCCTTAATGAAGAATTAACATCAACTTTTACCAGCCGAAATGTTGGTGAAACGAGTGCAATTAGTAGATATAAAAAATTATCCTCGCGAGAAATAGAGGTTTTAAATCTTCTTTCCAGTGGAAAACGCAATAAGGATATTGCAAATGCATTAAATATTAATGAGAAAACAGTGAGCACTTATAAAACAAGACTGCTTAAAAAACTGAAGGTTGATAATTTGGCAGATCTTATCCACCAATCGAGAATGTTCCAATTTGGATAAATTATAAAACTCTGTTGAGTTTTTCTGAAAGTACCTTTTTTAAAGTAATGTAGTCTACAATGTCTTGTAGGCTATTTTCTTTTTGGGCCGGTTCCTGGGTTTTTATTTCTTCGGAAAGTTCATTGATCTTTTGAGCCACTAATAGACGTCTCAAATTTAAAATTGTCTCACTCACTATTTGAGCAACAGAATGTTTTTTCTCCTTAACGTAAATCTCTTTACCTTCCCAGTTATGAAGTGAGTATCGCTCCTCGTCCATAAGGATATCGGTGATAGCCGAAGCCTTATCTGCTTGCAACTGATTTACAAATTGATCTAATTGAAACTCCTGCTCCTGATTCAGCTTTGTAATAATTTCGTAATAAAGTAACTTGAAATCCTCATTCGCAAACTCAATCTCATCATCCTGAAGATCTAAATATACCTTCTCAAAAACTTTCGCCTTGATGATTTCAGGTTTAAAACCTATATCGCCCTTTTCATTGGTTTCGAGAATCAGATCCTCAAATTCTTCCTCCACGTTTCCGTATAGCAATAATAGTTCGATAATCTTCCGTTCCAATTCATACAGTGCATCCACTTTTTGAACAGTCTGTTTTTCTGAAGATACAACCTCAAAAGCTTGCGCAGGCTCAGCATTTTTCCGCGAGGCATCTTTTCTATCCTTTTGAAGTATTTGTGCCAATGTATTAAACAGCACTTCTTCGCTGATGTCCATAATCCGCGAACACTCTTTAATATACACCTCGCGCTTGATTACATCGGGGATTTTAGCGATACTAACCACCATATCCCTTATGGTCTCTGCTTTCTTTACAGGATCATTCTTCGCTTCCGCAGCCAAAAGTGAGGCTTTAAAATTAATGAAATCCTGAGCTTTCTCTTCGAGATAAAGTGTAAGTTCCTGCAGGGAATTATTCTTTGCAAAACTATCGGGATCCTCGCCTTCCGGAAAGGTGCAGATCTTTACATTCATGCCCTGCTCTAAGATTAGATCCACTCCACGCAATGAGGCTCGCAATCCGGCAGCATCTCCATCGAACAGTACGGTAATATTCTTGGTCAATCTATTGATTAATCTAATCTGCTCGGGTGTTAAAGCAGTACCCGACGAAGAAACAACATTGTGTATCCCTGTTTGATGAAATTGAATAACATCGGTATAACCTTCAACCAGATAACAATTATCCTCTTTTGCAATACTCTGTTTAGCTTGATATATTCCATAGAGTACTTTGCTTTTATGGTATATATCACTCTCCGGCGAATTAAGATACTTAGCAGCTCTTTTATCACTCGTTAGAATGCGTCCGCCAAAACCGAGTGTTCTTCCACTCATGCTGAGAATTGGGAACATCACCCGACCTTTAAACCGATCGAATTGCTTTTCCTCTTTTACAATGGTAAGTCCGGTTTTTTCTAAAAATTCGAGTTTGTATCCTTTTTTAATCGCTTCGGAGGTAAATGCATCCCATTGATCGGGCGAGTAGCCCAATTCAAAAGTTTTTATAATTTCGTCAGTAAATCCTCTTTCTTTAAAATAAGTGAGTCCGATAGCTTTTCCAACTTCTGTCTTCAGTAAGGTATTATGAAAGTAAGTTTTAGCAAATTCACTAACTAAATACAGACTTTCTCTTTCGTTCGCTTGCTCCTTCTGTTCATTAGTTTGTTCGGTTTCTTCAATTTCAATTCCATACTTTTTGGCCAAATACTTGATAGCTTCGGGATACGTAAAATGCTCATGTTCCATTAAGAAAGCCACCACATTTCCTCCTTTTCCGCTAGAAAAATCTTTCCAGATCTGTTTAACGGGAGAAACCATAAAACTAGGTGTACGTTCATCACTAAAGGGACTAAGCCCTTTAAAATTGCTGCCTGATTTCTTCAGATTGACAAAATCTCCGATCACCTCCTCAACCCGGGCAGTTTCAAATACATTATCTATGGTGGTTCTGCTTATCAATGTTTAATGATGATTTTAACTGTGAATTAAAGACGTGAAAATACAATGAAAAATACGTTTTCACTAATATACAGGGTATCAAAAAAGGCTCCTTCATTACAAAGAAACCTTTTCGGAATATAAAACAAAGTAAAGTGCTTAGTCCATATCAAAACGTAACCCCAGAGAAACATTACGCTGCGCTATCGAATTGTCTTTGAATATAGTATTGAGATCGTATTTAGCGTATATCGCTGTACCCCGCCACCCAACATAAGCGCTAACACCGTAAATGAAATTGTTGGTGTTGTAATCGGCTTTTAACTTCTGTTTAATTTCTTCGTTGTCCTCATCGAATTTTAGTTTTTGTCGGGTCCCTAAATTAATACCGGCATAGCCACCAACTCCAATTTTGATTTTATTATATGTTGAATATCTGAAGTAGGTATCTTTTTCTATTTTCTTTGAAGGTCCGAACTCCAAATGAATAGGGACAACAAGATTATCAAATCGAAGTTTCGCTTTTTTCAGATCAACCGGAAATTCCTGCAATTCGGTTTGCGTACCGGTATCC
>CBDUGY010000034.1:0-24133 GCA_965367015.1 uncultured Ulvibacter sp. | reverse complement strand
TTATTACAACAAGTGCAAAAATACCTACAGCAATAATCATTTCAATAGTTACCATAGCATTGCGCTGGATATAGTCTGCTCCTCCGTCGATATTTTTTCCGCCGGTGGTGTACTGAGGTGCATTCAGAATTACGATATCGAACCCTTCATCGCGAAGTATATCGGCCATATTGAGTCCACCAAAACTAAGGCTGTTATAAAGTCCGGTGATATCTCGCCCGTCTCCGGGATCGAATCCGTCTAGTACGATGATTGGCTTATCTAACACCCCATTTATATTATCTAAAAATATTTCGTATTCACCTTCGCCAAAGTATGGCTGTGTTTCGTCATAACCTTGATACGGGATAGTAGCAACGATTTGGGTGATAACACTTCTATTATTTATTAGGTTTTGCTCATTTTCACCTAAGAAATAGGTTTGAGCAAATGCAACGATTGAAATACAAGAGAATAGTGTAGTAAAAATAAGTTTCATAGCGGTTGGTTTCATAAGTGCTCTAAAGTACTAATTAATGCTTCGAATATCAAGAAATTGGGATAAATCAATTGTAATTAGGTAGATAGAACGCTGTACAGAGAAATTATTTTTGAAATATCAGACCATTCAATGGCATTTGTTCAAAAAGATAAAGTAAAAGTTTATTATTCTTTACCAAAAACTACTTCAAAATACTGAAATTTAACCCTTTATGTTGTATTTTTAGATATCCCGATTAAATCGAGATCTAACCATCCAATATTGATTACTAATTTAAAACTGATCCTATGAAAGCTATTTTAAATTACAAATTTTTGGGAATTGCATTATGGATTCTGATTTTTAGTTTTCCTTCTGAAAGTATTTCGCAACAAAATGATGGGTATACTGAATACAGGGGAGAGGTGGTAAATGCTACAACAAATGATGCTCTGGAGTCGGTAAATATTATGATTCAGAGTACTAATATCAGCACTATTACAAATTCGGAAGGTGATTTTTTACTAAAAGTTCCGAATGAAAATCGCGACGGCAGCATTCTCATCAGCCATTTGGGTTTTGTTTCGAAAGTAATAGCTATTGCCGATCTTTCCGAAGAAAATAATACTATTAAATTATCGACTAAAATAACAGATCTTTCAGCTATTAGTCTTCTGAGCTATACCGATCCCGAAGCCTTAGTTAGAGCGGTTTTCGATAATAAATCTAAGAATAATCCGGGTGAAGCCACAGTCATGACTGCGTTCTACAGAGAAACAATTAAACGTCGAAACCGAAATGTATCTCTTACTGAAGCAGTGGTAGATCTCTACAAGCAGCCTTATACTAATAAATCCAAAGATATCGTTGCTTTAAATAAGGCCAGGAAAAGCACCGATTACAGGAGGCTGGATACTGTGACGGTTAAACTACAGGGCGGACCCTATTCGACCTTATACTTGGATATTATGAAGTATCCTGAATATATATTCACGCCTTCAACTATTGAGGACTATACTTTTAATTTTATTGCACCTTCGGCCATAAACGGAAGGCCGGTTTATGTGGTTAATTTTACACAACTTGAAACTATACTTGAACCGTTATATAAAGGCACATTGTACATAGATGCAGAAACACTGGCATTAACGAATGCTTATTACAGCCTTAATTTGAGTAAGTCGAAAAATATAGATAATATTTTTGTAAAGAAAAAACCACGTGATGTAACAGTAACTCCCACTGTAGCCTCATACCGTGTGGATTACAGTGAGAAGAACAACAAATGGCAGTATAATTATGGTAGTGTTGAATTGACCTTTAAAGTGTCTAAAAAAGGGAAACTATTCAATACGGTCTATACACTTGCCGCTGAGATGGCTGTCACCGATTGGCAAAGTAATACTACCGGTTTTATGGGAAAACCTGAAAATCGATTAAAACCTACAGTCGTAATGGTAGATGCGGTTTCAGGATTTTCAGATCCGGATTTTTGGGGCCCTTATAATTTAATTGAACCTGAAAAATCGATTGAATCTGCAATCAACAAGATTAAAAGGAAACTCGATAAAGAAAAAGATAAAGTTTAAGTTCATTTTTTAAAAAACTTAAACATCCCACAATCAATCTTTAATAATTTTTTTGGTAATTCTACCCTTACTAGTTTCTGCTGAAAGGATATAAAGACCCGAAACCATATTTTGCAAATCGATTTGAACAGTTCCCGTTTGGGATATAGATTTATTTAGAATCATCCTTCCGTTAGTATCATAGAGTTGAAAATTGTGGAGTGTAATAGCTTCAGCAAGTTTAATGGTCAATTTTTGATTAACCGGATTTGGATATACGGCAAACTCCGATTGAGATACTTCTGGGTTTAATAATATTACTCCATCTGTTTTAAACCAAGAGAATGCGTCACTTATATTCGCAGCAGTGATGATATCATCAACTTGATCGCCATCAACATCGGCAGCGGTTATAGCAAAGCCACCGTTTGCATACGTAGCATCATTACTGATTAATGCAAGTGTGAAATTTCCGGCTCCGTCGTTCTCATACCAGGTGAAGGCATCTCCCGTGATGGCAGCGCCTAAGATATCCATATCTCCATCCTGTTCAAGATCTACAACTGCGATCCCTCTAGGGCCGATAGTAAAAGGTGAGGTGTTATCAATAATATGGACGGTGAAGTTTTCATTTCCATCATTTTCATACCATAAAAACTGATTTGCGTTATTACTGGCTGCGGCAATATCAAGGTCACCGTCTCCATCGAGATCAGCTATCTGCATACCGGTTGCTCCATCGGCGTTTGGGGTATCATCGATTGTATGAGTTGTGAAATCTCCTGATCCATCTCCTTCAAACCATGAAAAGGTGTCACCAGTGAAAGCAGCAACCACAATATCCATAAAAGTGTCTTCGTTGAGATCAACGGCTTTTACGACCCTCACTCCATTAGTGAGATTAGCGTTTGCGCTAAGATTGCTAAGTAAAGTAAAATTCTCATTGCCATCATTACTGAAAACAGCCAGAGCATCGCCGGCATTAGCGCCCCCAACTATATCCATAGTGCCATCATTATTGAAGTCTGCAGCATCAATTGCATAAGCCTCTGAAGCTAAAGCAGAACCATCTATTATATGTGGTGTAAAAATTCCGGAACCATCATTTTCGAACCAGAGATAAATATCAGCCGTGGAAGCTGTTGCCAAAACATCAATATCGCCGTCTTCATCGAGATCGAAAGCAATCACAAATCGAGCACCATTGGAGAAGGTCGCCGAGTTATCGATGGTTTCTTGAGTGAAATTACCGGTGCCATCATTTCGGTAAAGGGAAAATATATCACTTTGAAATGCCGCTCCTACGATATCTATGTCACCATCCCCGTCGAAATCTGCTGAAGTAACACTATTAGCAGCATTCGAAGTTATTTGGTTATTATCAATTAAGTTAGGAGTAAAAGTAATCTGACCCGATACCGTTACCGATAACGATAGGATGAATAAGTGGAGTAGTGTTGATTTCATAATTAACGAATTTGGTTTTCATCAAGTTACAGAAATTATTAAATCTAACAAAGCAAAATTTTTTAAGGGCAGGGGTAACAAAATTATACTTAGTTGTATATAATGTTATAAAGTAAAGAGTAGAATCTTTAAAAATGAAACATAAAGTAAATTTCGAATGAGATCACTAAAAAGAAACATTTTTGAATTCTAACAAAATTAAGTTTATAAATATTTAGGTTGTAGTTGATAGTTAAAATTGGTTAAAAAAAGGCGGCTCCCATTGGGAGCCGCCTTTTTTTCAAAATTAATCAATCAATAATTATTAACCAGATAATTATTTAGTTGCCATCATCACTCGTTTCAATAGCTATAACAGTTTTTGCACTAGGTGTTAGGCTGTTATTGAATTCGAGGTTGGTGTCGTCAATAAACAATAGTAAAGACGAGAATGCTTGTGTTTCAATTAGTTCGTTTTCTGCAACGACTAGTTTTTTAAGATTTTTAAGTTGGGCT
Source organism: uncultured Ulvibacter sp. (assembly GCA_965367015.1). GTDB lineage: Bacteria > Bacteroidota > Bacteroidia > Flavobacteriales > Flavobacteriaceae > CAXBES01. The sequence continues at coordinate 20,143 of CBDUGY010000034.1, read as the reverse complement.
AGTCCTAGAGGTAGAGTACCCGATAAATTATTATCGAATACGTTTAATAATTCTAACTCGCGTAAATTGCTAACTGAAATGGGTACGTTACCACTTAAGAGATTACTACTCAAGTGTAATTTTTTCAATGATTCCATAGATCCCACAGAGGCTGGGATAGCACCTGTAAGGTTATTACCATTAAAAACCAGGATCTCCAGATTTTTAAGATTCCCGATGGTGGTTGGAATTTCACCCGATAGTTTATTGAAAGGTAATTCAAGTACTTTTAAATTTTCCAGGTTACCTATAGATTGTGGTATGTTACCTTCAAGATTGTTGAAGAGCATACTAATAGCGGTCACTTTGTTATCCACTAATGTTACTCCGTGCCATTGAGCAACAGGTTCATTGAGATTCCAAGTATTTACCCAATTCTCACCATTTGTGGATAAGTATAAATCGATGAGTGCCTGCTTTTCTTTCGGACTAATTTGCGCGATTAACAATGAAGAAAACAGAAATAAAACGAAGGTTAGTATTTGATTTTTCATAAAAGGGGCTAAGATTTTTCCTACAATACGATGTAAATAAAAAACTTATCAAGCTATTATGCAAATATATTCGATGAAATACACAAAATTGTACTACTTTTCTGTCGAAACCTTTGAGAGAAAGCTTGTATTAACTTCATGTGTGCCTTCAAAAACCTCGATACTAAGCTTGTTTCCGAAAAGATTCTTTCCTTTTAGAGTTTCTTCCGTTTTTCTAGCTTCGGTGATATATTGGTCTTTATCACCATAAATATAGGTAACCCTTGTACTTTTATTCAGGTAAGAGAAGTCTTGGTGGGTTAATTCAGTTGGGATACCACCGGAATGTAATATAAGATGGTCACATAGAATTTTTCTACTCGACAGCCATCGGGTAGCAATAGAAACTCCCTGTGAATATCCTAAGACTATGAAATTGGGTGCGAGGTGGCATTTTTCGGCCTTAAAAACTTCGTCAACATAAGCTAAAACGTTTTTTGTTTCCACAAATGTATTCTCACGGGTAAGCCAGGAGGCACCAACGTGTTTAAAATTTTTCCCCTGATAGTACTTAGAAGGAGCTTGTGGGGCAATCACAAAGTTTTCTTCCGGATTGAGGTCAGAAAAGTACTTGATAAAATATCGGCTTAAATACCCCATGCCGTGAAAAACCAACCATATATTTTTAGTTTTTTTGGTAAAGGAATTAAGTGTAGAGTAAGAATTGGTAACAGTGTAAGAAACTTGTTTTTCAACAACCATAATAAATGCTGGTTTTGTATTTTTACAAAAGTAAATCATTCTTATGAAGAATACTAAAGAAGAAGTGTTAGCGAGTTGTTCCAAGATGTGTGAAAACACGCTGATGGAAACACTTAATATTGAATTTATTGATGTTACAGACGATACTTTGGTCGCTAGAATGCCGGTAACACCAAGGGTGCATCAACCCGACGGTGTATTGCATGGTGGCGCTTCTGTTGCTTTGGCAGAGAGTGTAGGAAGTGCTGGAGCATTTATCTTTTTAGATGATAAAGATGTTGTAATTAGAGGCATTGAAATATCCGCTAATCACGTGAAAAGTATTCGAGAAGGATTTGTGTATGCTAAAGCTAAGATTCTTCATAAAGGAAGAACCACTCAACTCTGGCATATTGCTATTACAAACGAGCTGGATGAGCTCATTTCAATGGTAAAACTAACAACACTTACTTTGCGTAAATAGTTAAACATGAACCCCGAATTAATACTAAATTCACTTACCGAAAACTACAAAAATAAAATTCCTTTCGTATTATTTGCCTACCCTCATAGTAATAAAACTGAGGTGTATATACAAAAGGATGGGAAAGGATATACATCAGAAGACATTTTAGACGACTTGGTAGTGTTAGCGCCTTTTGATTATAATGGATCACTCCTTTGTATTCCAGAAATTCATTCAGAAAAATATGAGTTCGATATTCCCAAGGGAGATTTTTCCGAAGTAAAAATACCTGTAGAGGATACAGCTTCAGATCATCAGAAGCATCTAGACCTAGTTAGATCCGCGAAACAATTTATCGGGAGTCGAAAAGCAAGTAAAGTTGTTGTCTCTCGTAAAAAAGAAATAGCCATTAAATCATTAGACTTTGCCAAAATTGTTCCACGGCTGTTAAATTTGTACCCAAATGCATTTAGATATCTTTGGTATCATCCCGAATCCGGAGTTTGGTGTGGTGCTTCTCCCGAAATTCTATTAAAGACCGAGGGTACTTCCTTCGAAACAATGTCTTTGGCGGGTACTCAGGTATACAATCCTAAGAGAGATGCGATCTGGACTGATAAGGAAAGAGAAGAACAACGAATTGTTACCGAGGCCATCGTTTCAAATCTGCAAAAAGTTACCTCTGTTGTTAAAATATCGAAAACCTATGATTTTAAGGCAGGTGTCTTAGTTCATTTGCGAACCGATATTTCGGGTGTGTTAAAACGAAACAAGGCGACTGTTTCGACCGTGGCGAAGGCTTTGCATCCAACACCTGCGGTATGTGGTACACCACAGAAAAGTGCTAAAAACTTCATTCTGGAATACGAAGGATATGATAGAGAATTCTATACCGGATTTATTGGAAAGGTGAACTCCAATACCCAAATCTCACAATTGTACGTAAACCTCCGATGTATGAAGTTGGTAGCTGATCGCGCGATTTTATATGCGGGAGGCGGTATCACCAATCAATCTATTCCTGAAGATGAATGGCAGGAAACACAAAATAAGCTGCAAACCATGTTGCAGGTACTTCAACCAATACTTTAATATTACTTCTGGTCTTCGTACTTTTGTAAGGAATGAAATACTCCGATAAAATTCTCTCTCAGACCATAACTCAACTTTGTCGAGCCAAGCAAATTGATCATATTGTAATTTCTCCCGGATCACGCAATGCCCCTCTAACTATTGGTTTTACTGAGGATCCTTTTTTTACAAATTTCAGTATCGTTGACGAACGCTGTGCCGCTTTCTTTGCCTTGGGTATGGCACAACAATTAGAAAAACCGGTAGTTTTAGTCTGTACTTCGGGGTCGGCTTTATTAAACTATTATCCTGCAATAGCTGAAGCCTTTTATAGTGATATTCCATTAGTTGTAATGTCTGCCGATCGTCCGAAAAACTTAATTGACATTGGTGACGGCCAAACTATCAGGCAGGAAAATGTATTCGCAAATCATATCTTATATAGTGCCAATTGTGTTGAAGGTGATGAGTATCGGGTCGAAAATGAGAAACAAATCAATATTGCGCTCAATTCAGCCATTGAATTAAAGGGGCCTGTTCATATAAATGTACCTTTTTCTGAACCTCTTTATGGAACCACCGATGTAGCAATTATTAAGCCTCAAAATGTGGTTGCCCGCGTACCTGACTTTGATAACTATTCAGCAAGTTTGATTTCTGAAGAAGATATTCTGAAAATAAATATTTTCAGAAAAAGATGGGTTGAAAGTGAAAAAAAAATGATTCTTGTAGGAGTCCTGGCACCTGATGAAATAAAAACTCCATTTTTGGAAGCCCTGGCAAAAGATAAGAATTTAATTGTGTTAACTGAAACTACGTCCAATATTCATGTGGAGAATTGTTTTGCGTCCATTGATCAATTGATTGCCCCACTTACTGAAGCAGAGTTTGAAGAGCTTCAGCCTGAAATACTCCTCACCTTTGGAGGAATGGTAATTTCTAAGAAGGTAAAAGCATTCTTAAGAAAACATCCACCCAAAGTGCATTGGCATATAGATGACAAATCGGCTAATGACACTTTTTTTGTCTTAGATGAACATTTAAAGGTACATCCAAATACTTTTTTTAAAAACCTTTTCACTCCAAATTTTAAAAGGGAAGGAACTTATAGATCTCAATGGCTTTCAGTAAAAGAAAAGCGGCAAGACAGGCATAAGAAATACATTAAAGAAATACCATTCTCAGATTTCATGGTATTCGATAGAGTTTTTAAGAGCTTGCCTATGGATATTAATTTACAGTTGAGTAATAGTGCGACTGTGCGATATGCGCAGTTGTTTACTATAGATCCGAGCATTCGAGTGTTCTGTAATAGGGGAACGAGTGGGATTGATGGGAGTACGAGTACAGCCATAGGTGCAGCACATATTGATAGTCGGCCTACCGTATTTATTACCGGAGACCTAAGTTTCTTTTACGATAGTAATGCACTTTGGAATAACTATATTCCAGAATCATTTAGGATAATTGTAATTAACAATGGGGGGGGAGGTATATTCAGAATTCTTCCCGGTGCAAAGGATACCGAGCATTTCACCACATTTTTTGAAACGAAACATAAGTTGTCGTCCGAACAATTATGTAAAATGTATGGCTTTGATTATTCCAAAGCGGAAAGTGAATTGCATCTAAAAAAAGAATTAGCGCATTTCTATGAATCTTCAGATGTGCCGAAACTTTTAGAGGTTTTTACTCCTTCAGAAATAAACGATAAAATACTACTCGATTACTTTAATTATATAAAGTGATTTGATGGTCTAAGAGTGCTTCTGCCCATTCCTTCGCCTCTGGTACTGAGCCAAAAGTGCGAAATGGTTTGCTAAAAAATCTTTGTTCTAATTTTGAAGTTTCATTGGTGAAAGTGCTATAGCTAACTATGGCAATTCCTTTCAATGTTGGAAGCATTTCCAGGTACTTATAGTCATTTGGATCAACTGCATAGGAGTTAATTCTATTTGAAATATAAACTACAGGTCGAGTTCCTACTTTGGCAATTACCTTTAAAAGGATGAAAATTCCGGTTTTAAAAGAAATTAAGACATTTTCTTTGGCTTCCATCATTACGATATGATCGTAAATATAGATAGTGCCTAAATCAGTTTCTAAAACTTCCAGTAGGTTAGAAGTTTCAACTTTAGGGGACATTTCTGTTATCATATTATTTGGGGGCTAATAATTAATACATGTCAAATGTAGGAAAAACCCTCTCTGATTAATTGAATAATTCGTTGAACTGCGGTAGTTTTCGATGAAAGTCAACTTTTGACCGATATTCAACATGCTTTCCTACGAGAATTATCTATTAAACATGTAGTTGTCTCATTAAGTTTTATGATTTTGAAGAATATTTTCACCCCAAGTGAAGGCGTTATTGAGATCATCAAACACCGAAAAATATTTCTTGCAGAATTTTGCTTCTAGTTTAGTTATTGCTGTTGAATCATCTTTATGATCTACAATCGCAACTCCCTTTAAAGAGGGGACTCTATTAAGGTACTTATAGTCGGTTGGTGTCACGGAATATGAATGTACGCGGTTTGCAATATATATCCATGGTTTACCTCCAAGAAGGCGCAACCCTTTCAACAGAATTGAAAAACCCGTGGCAAACGACACATTTACACCTTCCTTAATTTCCACAACCACAAAATTTCCATAGAAATAGATTGTGCCAATAGAGACTTCAAAATGGTCGGTTAGAATAAAATGACTCGGTAAGTTGTGAGGATTAGTCGACTTCATAAAGGTTGAAACCCCGGCTGAAACAAGCTCGATTAAATCAAATATACAATAAAATTACTCAATAAAATAGTACCTTTGCCGCTATGATTAAACTAGGAGAAAATAACGTACTTACTATATTAAGGGATACCGAACCCGGCTTATATTTAGGTGATGACGAAGAGAATGTAGTGCTCCTTCCGCATAAATATAAACCGGATGATTTTGAGATAGGTGATGAAATTTCTGTATTCGTTTATCTCGATAATGAAGAACGTCCTATCGCAACAACTTTAGAGCCCTTTCTTGAACTGAATACCTTTGGTTACTTACATTGTAGTGATGTTACTAAATATGGTGCCTTTATGGATTGGGGATTGGAAAAACAATTATTTGTTCCCTTTAAAGAGCAGGCGAGACCAATGAAAGCAGGTAACTGGTATATTGTCTATCTCTATCTCGATGAATTGACGAACAGACTAGTTGGTTCTAGTAAAACCAATAGATTTGTACAAAATGATAATCTAACCGTAGCAAAGTACGATGAGGTTAATTTACTGGTAACTCATTTAACAGATAAAGGTGCGAACGTGATTATTAACGGCGTTCATAAGGGACTTATCTATCTTGAAGACATCTTTGAAGATATTCGCACCGGAGATCGTTTAAAGGGATTTGTTAGTAAGATTCGTGACGATAACAAGATTGATGTTGTCTTGCAACAACCCGGATACCGTAGCATTGAGCCTAATGCAAACTACATTCTTGACGAACTAAAGGCCGCAGGAGGATTTCTCCCTTTACATGATAAGAGTGAGCCTGCAGCGATTAAGAATGAATTGGGAATGAGTAAAAAAAGTTTTAAAAAAGCGGTAGGGACCCTATACAAAGACAAGCAGATTATTATCAAAGATGATGGAATCGAATTGATCTAAAATTCACTATTTTTATAGGAACATATATCACTTCCTATGAAAATCTACAAAGTTTTAAGTCTTGGTTTACTCTTAATATTTTTTAGCTGTTCTTCAGAAAAAAAAGAAGGCACTACTTCCGAAGGAATCCATATTTCCGTTTCCATAGACAAAGACCTTACGTCTGAAGCGCTCGATGGTAGATTGCTTCTTATGCTTTCAAACAACAGTCAGGACGAACCACGGTTTCAAATAAACGATGGACCGAATTCACAACTTATCTTCGGAAAAAATGTTGAGGGAATCACAGGAGGAGACAAAATTACGTTCACCTCAGAAGACTTCGGTTTCCCAATTGAAAGTTTGAAAGATATTCCGGCAGGTGACTATCAGGTGCAAGCCTTATTACATGTGTACGAAACTTTTAATCTATCTACAGGTAATACAGTAAAATTACCTATGGATAACGGTGAAGGCCAGCAATGGAATAAATCACCTGGAAATTTATACAGCACTCCAGTTTCGATCAATATGAGCTCCAAGGACTCTTCTGAAGCCGAAATTGTACTTAATAATATTATTCCACCTATAGAAGAACCGCAGGACACGGAATGGGTAAAACATATAAAGATGAAATCTGAAAAGCTTTCAGAATTTTGGGGAAGAGATATGTATCTGGGGGCTCATATATTACTACCAAAAGGCTTCAATGAGCATCCGGAAGCAAAATATCCCCTAATGGTATTTCACGGCCACTTCCCATCCGATTTTGGTGACTGGAGAACAACGCCACCCGATCCTAATCTTGAAGAGGATTACAGCGAGCGTTTTAAGGTGATGGGGTACAATAAAATAGTTCAGCAAGAGGCTTATAATTTTTACCAACGATGGAACGAGCCGGATTTTCCGCGATTTATCATAATTGAAATTCAGCATCCTACACCATATTATGATGATAGTTATGCAGTGAACTCGGCTGCACAAGGGCCTTATGGCGACGCTATTACTCACGAGCTTATTCCTTATATAGAAGACCAGTTTAGAGGAATAGGCGAAGGTTGGGCACGTTTTCTATACGGTGGTAGTACGGGAGGCTGGGAAGCTTTGGCGGTACAAGTAAAATATCCTGACGAATACAATGGTTGTTTTGCTGCTTGTCCGGATCCAATCGACTTTAGAGCCTATTGCCTTACTAATATTTACGAAGATGAGAACGCTTATTACTATAAAAGCGACTATCAGAAAATTGAAATTCCGGGCAAACGCGACAATTTGGGTCAGGTGGCAAATTCTCTACGGGCTTCTAATCATTATGAATTGGTTCTAGGAGACAAGTCACGTTCCGGGCAACAGTGGGATATATGGGAAGCGACTTACTCTCCATTAGGTGCCGATGGTTACCCACAACGTCTCTGGGATAAATACACGGGTGATATCGACCATAAAGTAGCTGAATACTGGAAAGAGAATTTTGACTTAAGGCATATATTAGAACGGGATTGGTCTAAGTTAGGACCAAAACTAAAAGGTAAGATCCATATTTACTGCGGTGATATGGACAATTACTATCTCAATAATGCGGTCTATTTAATGGAAGATTTTCTGGAAAATACCAGTGAACCTTATTATGATGGCGAAGTAGCTTATGGAGATCGAGCCGAACATTGCTGGAATGGCGATCCTAATGAGCCCAATCATATTACTCGCTTACGTTATAATAGCATGTATGTACCTAAAATTATGAAACGCATAGCCGAAAGCGCCCCGAAAGGAGCAGATTTAACGAGTTGGAGATATAAATAGAGGTAAGCGGTTTAGGCAGGATAATGCCACTCGATATTTGAAATTTAATGTACTTAAGATAACTTCGCTTCAAATTCCGGACAGTCCAGTCGAATATCTTTTGTGTATAGCGTACTATTTAAATAATTACAGAAGTCAGAAGCTTTTCTTTTTTCATAGAATTTACAGGCATAACATGTACGTTGTACACTCAGGATTCCACTTTTGTTAAGGCTGAAGATTAGTTTATTCAGGGTTTCATAGACGGTTTCCAATGTTTTCTGATCAATATCTTCAAGTTTATCTTTTAATGGATTAGCGAACACTGAGGTAGTCTCAATGATCTCGCGTCCCAGTGCCGATGGGATTATATGATAACTCCTACTATCGGAACCGGAAAAGTCTTTTAAGATATATTTCTTTCTTTCCAGTACTCTTACGGCATCGCTAATCGTGGGTTTAGTAACATTAAACTCCTTTGCTAAATAGCTAACATTACATAATTCTGATTTATGGTTTGCTATAAAAATTAGTATTTGGATCTGTATCGGACTAACATTAATTTTCTTTGCATGATCCCACAATAAAGTCTTAAAAACATCGGAAAGTCTTTCTAAACCTACCACTATTTTACTAGGGAGATTCTCTTGCTGAAACGATATGTCAAATACACTCTTTTCCATAAAAAAGCCTGTTGAATATGTTATATTAACAGGCTAAGTTAGTATTCCTAATTACTTAATCAAAAAAATTAATCACAGTTCTGCATTTCTAGGATATAATAGGCATCATTCCCGATAGTTGATGCTATAATCGAATCAGCGATCTCAGTATGGCAAAATGAACATTCACGTGTTGTGATTTTCTGCGATTTGAAAGGCTTGGTTGATAGATAATTATTCCCATATAACAACACTTTTTGTTCATCCTTTAATGATGATGGCACGAGAATATCGAAATGCATTAACCGTCCATCTTCCCTCTGTACGTAAGTGTCCCAAACAGATACATTCATTCCATTTATTGCTTTACATCCTCTAAGGAAGCACCATAATTTATATGTAAAACATTTCCGGAAGGAGTAACCAAGGCCGGAACCGATTTTACTCCTGCTTTCTCTGCTGCTTTAATTCGTGATTTGTCTTTTCCCAAATGAATTACATCCACCGAAGATGGATCCATTAAATTTAAAATTTCAGTTTCTGCGCTCACGCATACGGGACAACCGGCATGATAAAAAATTGATTTGCTCATAATAGTATATTTTGATGAATAGCAATATTGCTATTGTAAAAGTAGTAAGGAATCCTAACTAAAGCAAATATTTCTGTATTTTTTTAGAGTAAGTAAAAATTAAAATGTGGATTGTAGTCAGAGATCGGGACCGGAAGTGAATGAAAATTATATTAATATCCTCTATTTACACGATAATGAGCACATCGCGGGCAAATACCAAATGGGGGACAAGGGTCAAGAAAGTTGAGACCACTAGCTTCTTTATACACAATATTTTTTACAGTTGTCGACCCGTCGGAGGAATAGCCACTAAAGCCGTAAACACTCGTATTTAAGGGAGACACAGTTAGTTTTTTATCCAGAAATGTTTGTGTAGAATTTAGTGCAGCCATCATATCAACCGGTTCCCAGTAATTCTGAGAATTTAAACTTATGGAGCGTAACGTTTCGCTGAAGGTTGGAATTACATCTAATTTAAATGATCCCTCTGTGGGTTTGGCGAAATCCAAAAAATTGGTAGTTCTGTCGATATCCGGTAAAGATTCAGCATTAATAGTAAAATACCGCGTCTCAAGATCATATTGGGCCGAGGCCAATAATGGAATCAATAGTACTAAAAGCAGTATTCTTTTCATTGTTAACAATTTCAGATTGCTAATTAAGCAAGATTTATATCAAAAATCAAACCACAAAATTACAAATTCAGTTTGTTTGAAGTATTCTTCGGAATAGCATCTTTATGCACTGTAATACTTATCGCTTTCAGTTTCATATATGCCTCACTAAAATAAACATACCCACCATTAGCATTTCTGCTCTCATCTGTTCCCCAACTGTTCTTCACTTTGTAGTATTTGGTTCCATTTTGGTCTCGTAACATACCTGTGATGTGCATTAAGTGGTCGTCTGTGGTGGTATAATTCTCAAATTCATCTTGTCTGTATTCCTGTGTAATCATCATTTCAGGATAAACACCTTGAAGTGCCTTCACATTATTTTCCGGGTCTTTCGGAATGACTGCAACACCATCCTTCGAGGAGAAAGTACGTTCGCTTACATCGCAGTCTAATTCTACCGTAAACCCTTTCTGAAGGGCATTATCGATAGTGGTTATCATATCATTAAGGGGAACATTATAAAAGCTTCCATTGCTCCAGTTATCAGGTATGTTGAGAATAAATTTCGAATAAAAAGGTTCATGGCTAAATGAGGTAATACTGATATATTGATCCGGATCTATCTTGGTTAATTGTAAAAACGTCTGTGGATTATACGTTTTACCTTCATAAGTGAATGAGTTTATATTCTTTCCGAGGTAAACATCTAAAACAGCATCTACAGCTTTTTTCCAATTCTTGCTTAATTTTCTACCCGGATTTTCGATATATGTTTTTAACATAGATTCTAAGACTGCTACCATCTCGGCATGATTATGTGAATCTTCAGCGCTCGCTAATCCGCTAAAAGCCGATTGCGGCACCAGTCCATAATATTTAACCGAATTAAGGACATCGTGTGCCAAACCTCCTTCGCTAAATTGGGCTTTTCCTTGACGCATCACAAAATTTTCAGCTTTTTCAGGGTATGTATTTCTAACCGTGTACATTTCTGAAAGATCGATTTGCTTTCCTGTAAGTCGAATGATCTCAGATTCCAAAAATGACGAAGTAGAAAAGCTCCAACATGTTCCTGTGCGACCCTGACTGATCACGGGGGTGGCGTCCAAATCGATATCGGTGGTAAATTTATAGGCTTCCTGTGCCTGTGAAGTCATTATTATTAGGAGGATTCCGAAGAAAAGAAAAAGTTTTTTCATAGTAAACATTGTTAAGATTCCAGCCTTTGCGGGATTATTTTATCTTTGAGGTAAATTTACTAATTATGAGCAAACCCAACTGGAAAACGGCAAAAGAATATACGGATATTACATATAAAAAGTGTGATGGAGTGGCGAGAGTAGCTTTTAATCGTCCGGATGTGCGCAATGCGTTCCGACCTAAAACTACCAGTGAGCTACTGGATGCTTTTCACGATGCACAGGAAGATACCAGCATTGGCGTAGTATTGCTTTCTGCAGAAGGGCCTTCCAGTAAAGATGGTGTGTATAGCTTTTGTAGTGGGGGCGATCAAAAGGCGCGAGGACATCAAGGTTATGTTGGAGACGACGGCTATCATCGATTAAATATACTCGACCTTCAGCGAATGATACGTTTTATGCCAAAAGCAGTAATCTGCGTTGTTCCAGGTTGGGCGGTAGGTGGTGGTCACAGTTTACACGTGGTTTGCGATCTCACTTTGGCGAGTAAAGAACATGCTATTTTTAAACAAACCGATGCAGACGTTACCAGTTTCGATGGAGGCTACGGAAGCGCATATTTAGCCAAAATGGTTGGACAGAAAAAAGCGCGTGAAATCTTTTTCCTCGGAAGAAATTATAGTGCTCAGGAAGCTTATGAAATGGGAATGGTGAATGCTGTTGTATCTCACGCCGATTTGGAAGATACTGCGTTCGAATGGGCGCAGGAGATTTTAGCAAAATCACCCACATCAATAAAAATGCTAAAGTTTGCCATGAATCTAACAGACGATGGAATGGTTGGTCAACAAGTATTTGCGGGAGAAGCAACACGTTTAGCTTATATGACCGATGAAGCTAAAGAGGGCCGGGATGCATTTCTAGAAAAAAGAAAGCCTAATTTTGACAAAAAATGGTTGCCATAAAACAATAGAATCCACTGAAGCTATTTTTTCAGTGGATTCTAACTATTTAACCTTAAAATTATATTAAGAGAGAACTTGAAATTCATTAACGGCAGTTTCGATTTTTGTTTCTCCTGTAAGAATTTCAAAAGCCTGATTTTTCGCTACCTCTTGATCCAGACTTTTTACTAATGTTCTTGCAACGTCCCAACGGGGTATTTCTCCCTGTTCTTCAAGTTTATGTTTCAACTTGATCTTTCCAATCCCTTCATTGTTATTGAGTGTTCCCGGTCTAACAATAGTAAAAGTCAACCCGCTAATATCCAAATACTGATCGGCATTGTTCTTAGCTTGAAGATATTCCTGCATTTCATTCGCTTGTTCCGGATTATCGGCTCCCATGGAACTTAACATTACAAATTTTTCAACACCCTCTTTTTTAGCCGCTTGGATAAGCCTGATGGCTCCGTCTTGATCGACATTTTTCACATCTTTTCCTCCAGATCCTGCAGCAAAAATAACTTTATTTATACCATGGGTTGTTTTAGATACATCTTTGGTTAAGTCACCAAAAACTGTCGAAACTCCTTGGTCTTTAAATTGTTTTGCCTGTTCTTCTTTCCGAACCATTGCTACTGGTTGGTAATTGTCTGAGTCTTTTAAAAGCTGAATCACTTTTTTTCCTGTGGTACCTGTGGCACCGGCTACTAATATCTTTTCCATGAACTCAAGATACATTCAAATGTGGGTTTTTTAAAATCCCTTAACGCTCTTTAACTAACAAAACATTATACTTTAAAATTTTTTAACAAAAATCTTTAAAATATAGATTCAACATTTATTGAATAGCATCAATACGCATCATCATGCACATTCGCGACCGCACGTCCGCTAGGGTCATTCATATTTTTAAAACTCTCATCCCAGGCTAATGCTACAGGGCTACTGCAGGCAACACTTGGAACAGAGGGTACACTCAAGGCAGCAGTGTCGCTTGGAAAATGTTCTTCAAAAATACTGCGGTAATAGAACTCTTCCTTACTGGTAGGTGTTTGTAAAGGAAATCGGTATTCGGCATTTGCCAATTGTTCGTCACTCACTTCTGCATTGACCATTTCTTTCAGAGTATCGATCCAACTATAACCAACACCGTCACTGAATTGTTCTTTTTGTCGCCAGGCAACACTTTCCGGAAGCATATCTCCAAAGGCTTCACGTAGCACCCATTTCTCCATAGATTGTTTTGCTTTGGGATCACCCTGTCCCGCGATGATCATTTTATCTTTAGGATTTAAACGCATTGCAACGTCCATAAATTCTTTATCTAAAAATGGTACTCTGCCCTCAATTCCCCAGGATGCCAATGACTTATTGGCGCGCAAGCAGTCGTACATATGCAATTTGTCTAATTTGCGAACATTTTCTTCATGAAAATCTTTTGAGCTTGGAGCCTTATGAAAATAGAGGTATCCTCCAAAAATTTCATCTGCGCCTTCTCCACTTAGCACCATTTTTATCCCCATCGCTTTAATGGCTCGTGCCAATAAAAACATGGGAGTACTTGCTCTGATGGTAGTAATATCGTAAGTTTCGACGTGATAAATAACGTCACGAATTGCATCAATACCTTCCTGAATAGTAAACTTTACTTCGTGATGCACCGTTCCGATATGATCTGCTACTTTTTGAGCTGCAGCTAAATCGGGAGAACCTTCCAAACCAATAGCAAATGAATGTAATTGTGGATACCACGCACTATCTCTGTCACCACTTTCAATACGTTTGTCTGCATATTTCTTTGCCAGTGCGGAAGTAATGGAAGAATCCAACCCTCCAGAAAGTAAAACTCCATAAGGTACATCGCTCATCAACTGTCGGTGTACTGCCGCATCAAGCGCGTTCCGGAGATCGGAAATATTTGTTTGATTATCTTTTACATTATCGTATTCCATCCAATCACGTGTCCACCAACGCTTCAGTTCCCCTTCATTGCTATCTAAATAATGCCCGGGAGGAAATAGTTCGATCTTAGTACAAACACCTTCCAACGCTTTCAATTCAGAAGCCACATAGAAAGTTCCATTTTGATCCCATCCCATATACAGTGGAATGATACCCATATGGTCTCTTGCTATTAAGTATGAATCTTTTTCCACATCGTAGATCGCGAATCCGAATATACCGTTCAATTCATCTAAGAATGTATTTCCTTTTTCTTTATAAAGTGCCAGAATCACCTCACAGTCACTTTTGGTCTGAAAATTATATTTGCCTTCAAATTGTTTCCGCAATTCCATATGATTATAGATCTCACCATTGGCTGCTAACACTAAATTTCTATCCTCGCTAAAAAGCGGTTGTTTTCCGGAAGTAGGGTCGACGATAGCTAGACGCTCGTGTGCCATTATCGCTTTTTCATTATTAAATATTCCACTCCAGTCCGGACCACGGTGTCTGATACATTTCGACATCGCCAAGACTTGAGGTCTTAATGCCTCGGCATTTTCTTTTAGTTTAAAAGCACATACAATTCCACACATAATAGTCTTTTTTATAAACCCCGTAAAAGCTGGGGGATTTTGGTTAGTATTGATTATCTAATTAATGTTTCCCGTAGGTACGGGGCTTGTTTTATAAACACAGGTTTTTAAAACAAAAAAACCCGTCAAATTTGAAACTTGACGGGTTCGATATAGTGTACAAGTTTCTGTTACGGATTATCGTTATTAATATTCAAATTATTATTTGCTATTATTTGTAACATTCTTGTGTTGCTTCTTAATTACCATTCAATATTCAGTAAAATAAATCGGCTTTCCAAATTTTTTATAAACTTTGTGTGAATTTTCGGACGAATCTTCCAAATATTTCGTCTAAGTGCATCTGTGGACTTATCTTAACTTCGGAAAGTTCTCCGGATTGACTTCATGCATGATGCCGTATATTTTTTCAAAAACATCTTCAATCGAAGGTTTTGAAAAATAATCACCATCCGTCCCATATGCAGGGCGATGTGGTTTGGCGGTGAGTGTTTGAGGTTTGCTGTCAAGATACTTATAACCGTCTTGTTCCTCTAAAATATGTTGCATGATATAACCTGAGGCACCTCCTGATACATCTTCATCGACAACCAGCAAGCGGTTAGTTTTAGCGACACTCTTTACAAGGTCATGGTTTAGGTCAAGGGGTAAAAGTGATTGTATATCAATAACTTCTATATCAATTCCTACCTGGTTTAATTCTTTAGCGGCCTCTTCAACGATGCGCAAAGTACTTCCGTAAGAAACCACGGTAATATCTGTTCCTTCCTTTATTGTTTCAACAACGCCAATGGGAGTTCTAAACTCTCCCAGATTGGTTGGCATTTTTTCTTTTAAGCGGTATCCGTTTAAACATTCAATTACTAAGGCCGGTTCATCAGTTTCCAGAAGCGTATTATAAAATCCTGCGGCTTTGGTCATATTTCTTGGGACCAAAATATACATTCCACGTAATAAATGAATTAAGCCTCCCATTTGAGATCCACTGTGCCATATACCTTCAAGTCGATGCCCACGTGTTCGAACTATTAGTGGTGCTTTTTGCTTTCCTTTAGTTCGATACCGAACGGTTACCAAATCGTCACTCATAATTTGAAGACAATATAAAATATAGTCGAGGTATTGAATTTCGGCAATAGGGCGGAGACCTCTCATAGCCATCCCAATTCCTTGACCAAGTATAGTTGCTTCTCGAATTCCGGTATCTGCAACGCGGAGTTCGCCATATTTTTCCTGCATACCTTCGAGCCCCTGATTTACATCCCCAATGGCTCCCGCGTCCTCACCAAATACCAGTGCTTCAGGATGCTTACTGAATATTGCATCAAAATTATCTCTAAGTACAAGACGTGCATCGACCTCGTCAACATTATTTGCGTATGTTGGTTTAACTTCAGCTATTGTCGTCGCATTTATTTCTGCTTCGGAATACAGATCGGAGCTATATTTTGGTTGAATAATCTCAAAATAATTTTCAATCCAATCCTGTAGCTGTCTTTTTTCTGAAGACTCTTCACTAACAACGTATCGCAACGCCTTTCTAGTGGCTACGGCTATCATTCGTCGAAGCGGCTCCTTTTCGGAAGCTAATTCATTTTTAATCTTCTCTATAAATACCTTATTTGTAGAACTTTCAGCTAAATTACTAAGCAATGTGACTGCCTCCTGCTGCTCCTGCTTCTGTGGTGCTAAAAAAGCCTCCCACGCAGCTTTTTTTCCGTCGCGAACTTGTTTCTTAATATCCTTTTCGATCGCCGTTAATTCCTCTTCCGTAGCCATATTGTTGGCGATGATCCAAAGGCGCATTTGTGCGTTACAATCGTATTCGGTTTCCCATGCCAATCTCTCTACACTTTTATAGCGTTCATGCGAACCACTTGTGGAATGGCCCTGAGGCTGTGTGAGTTCCTGTACGTGTATAAGCACCGGGACATGCTCTTTTCGGGCAATTTCTCCCGCCCGCTGATAAACATCAACCAATGCAGGATAATCCCACCCATTTACGCGAATTATCTCATAACCAGCTTCATCTTCAGTGCGTTGAAACCCTTTTAAGATCTCACTTATATTTTCTTTAGTGGTTTGATGTTTTGCATGAACCGAAATACCATACTCATCGTCCCAAACGCTCATTACCATGGGCACTTGCAATACTCCGGCTGCATTTATAGTTTCCCAAAACAAGCCTTCACTGGTACTCGCATTTCCGATAGTTCCCCAGGCAACTTCATTTCCATTTATAGAGAAATTCGTCTTATTCTCAAGACCTTTTACATTTCTAAAAATTTTCGAAGCCTGTGCTAGCCCAAGTAGTCGGGGCATTTGTCCCGCAGTAGGGGAGATATCGGCACTACTATTTTGTTGTTCTGTAAGATTTTTCCAACTTCCATCCTCATTGAGACTATGTGTTGCAAAGTGACCGCCCATTTGACGGCCGGCACTCATGGGATCAGCTTCTATATCGGTATGGGCATATAATCCGGCAAAAAATTGCTCAATACTCAATTTACCCATTGCCATCATAAGGGTTTGATCTCGATAGTATCCACTACGCCAATCTCCATTTTTAAAAGCTTTCGCCCAAGCGAGCTGAGGAACTTCCTTTCCATCACCAAAAATCCCAAACTTAGCCTTACCGGTAAGTACTTCCCTTCGACCCAGCAAACTACACTCCCGACTAGTCACAGCGATTTTATAATCGTTTAAAACTTCCGTTTTAAAATCTTCAAAAGATAACTCGCTATTTGTCTCTGGATTTGTTTGCATAGATATTCAGTTTGGGTTTACAAAAGTAGCGAAATTCGAAACGCGAAACAACGCTAAAGTTTTGTTGAATTCTTATTAATTTCAGAAAAAAAGCTATTAATTCTTAGTATAAGCAATTAGTTTCACTAAAATGATGCGAATCAATAAAATAAAGGGTAATCCATGTAAGAGTACATCAAACCAATCTGCAGCCTTCATTCCACTAGCTCCGCCCGCAATCCATTTTAATTTTCCCCAAATATGAGGTTCTGGAAAAAAGGGGGCCAATCCTAAGGTAAGACAAATTAATATAATTATTCGCCAGTTATTTAGTAGTTGCATAGTTTGAGTTGTGGGAGATTTTTAAGTATTACGTATTAAGGATTATTATTTATCAATGAACTATTATAAAATGCTGTAATTCCGGCATTTCGCATCCGACACTCCAACTTCAATACCACTCTCGGGTGAATAGTCCGAGTAATGTTTTCGGACTTAAAGTTATCACAAATCGTACCTTTTCATCGTAGTGAGGTAAATTTGGTTCAAAACCTAAGTTAGAATAGAGCGGAAAATACAGTTCAAAATAATCGGCTACAAGGTTAATACGAAGCCCACTATCGAAAACTGCCTTTGCGGGTTTACCTTTGTTACCGACGAGACCAACATCACCATATAAGTAGATCCAGCGCCAAATATTGGTGCTGGCATTTACAGTAGTGATCCAACTATTCGAAAATGCAGGTTCTAATTGCGACTTAAAACCACCTTCGGCTACGATTAGTTGTTGACTAAAAACCCCGGTGTCTTCACTTCTGCCGTAATATGTATAATCAAAAAGATAATCGGTGGGGCGATCCAGAGCAAAGCTGAAAAAATTTCCATTCGCTTTGGTATCATTAAAAATAAAAGCTCCTGCGAATAAACGCAGGTTTAGCTGTCTGTTGTTTATAAACAATTTACGATATTCTACGGTAGCAGAAATCTTGCTGAATTTTGAAGAGATTTGATAGTCTACAGCTCCTCTAAAATAATTAATCAGGTTCGGGTTCGAATATACGTATTGTATATTGTAAACACTATAATTGGGCTGTTGTTCAAGATCGTTTACATTTTCGTCTCGATATACATTGATATTTCTGATATTGATGAATTGCTTCTCATTGTTACGTAAGTCATTATTTCTGAAAGCGAATGTCATAAATGGAGTGAAACGCTTATAGAACAGGTCTACATCGTAAGAATAATAACTTCCTGAAAAGCCGTAGCGCATCGAATACAGATTGTTTTTCCCTTGTTCAAGACGTTGCGTATATACTACAGATCCATTACCAATCAACTTTTTGGATCGATAACCGTATTGTGGTTCTATTTTATAATGAACACCTTTGGGCAGTACCGTTTTATTATATAGTTTGAGTCCGGTTGTTAATCCGTCGTACAGATTATACTCAAAAATGGGCATAAAGAACAACTGATTGTAATCTGGATCTTCCACATCCTGGAAAAGTCTGAATTGGATCGGTCTGTTTAAAATACCGTTGACACTTTTATAGTTATTGCGGCGGTTAAATTCCGGAATTACACCTTCGTAATTTAGAGCTAGTTGTTTTATGTTTTTTGCAGGTATGGTTACAATCGCCAGACTATCTACCGGAAGCACCCATTTTTTAAATACAACACTATCTTTATTCAAACCGTATAGAGAAACGGGAAGTTCGTTCTTTCGAAGTGTTTTAATATGTACGTCTAGTGAATCGCCCCGTTTTCTAACTTGCTTTATTTTGAAATCAATAGTGGTCCGAGAATCAGCATAATCTTCAAAGAACCAATTCACAGGCAAATCGGTATTTTGTTCTAAAATCAACTGAAAGTCTCGGGAAGTAGCGGGTTGCAACTTTTTTTCAGCAAACAATTGCTTAATGCTATTGTTAAGAACCTGACCCCCCAGATAATCTGATAGATATTGTAAGCCGGCACCCCCGTAATAATCATTGGCGATGTTCTTATTAAATTTTACAAGCGAATCTCTTGGTGTTGTTAATTTTTGATGAATATTATTCCGTGCCATGTTTAGGTAAAGCAGCGGATATTGGTCATTGAATTCAAGTTCTGCCGCATGTGCCCACCGAATTACCCAAAAATCACTGAGGCTGCCAATAATCTTCATTTTTGGATAGTATAAATCAACATATTCCATCATCAAATGAATCTGAATGGCACCAATAAGCCAGGAATCTTCTCTTGGGTGAAGGAGCAAGGTATTTTCAATATAGCTTCGGGTAATGGATTTAAGCTGCTCCATATCATATTCAAAACCATCGGGAAATGGGCTGATAAAATTGGGTAACTGGTTAAGCCCATATACCGGATTGTTTTTGTATTGAGCTTCACTTACTACAATTTTTTCGAAAGGATATTCACCCAACCGATCATTTAAAAACAGCGAGATCCTGTCAATTAACAATGCTCGAATTGGAGGGGTTACCTTTTTGTCCTGAAGGTTTGTAAGCACCTCTAATTTATCGGTAACGATACTTTCGAAATAGTTGTTTTTTAGAATATACAGAACCGACTCAGTTCGATTCTTTCCGGTTAGAATGATAGTTTTCATACCTTCTGAAGTTACTTCAGACATGTTAGTAAAATCTGAAAAGAAAGTATAAAATTCGGGTGCTGAAAAGGGTCCAATTTGGAAATCAGTTTAAAAGGAAT
>CBDUGY010000033.1:0-24405 GCA_965367015.1 uncultured Ulvibacter sp. | reverse complement strand
GGTCAAGAAGCGGTATTAGCGGGAGCACTCCACGCAATGGATCTTACCAAAGACAGGATGATAACCGCTTATCGAAATCACGTGCAGCCAATTGGGATGGGTGTCGATCCCAAAAGAGTGATGGCAGAGTTATACGGGAAAGGAACCGGAACCTCCCAAGGTTTAGGAGGCTCTATGCATATCTTTTCGAAAGAACATCGCTTTTATGGAGGTCATGGAATTGTTGGCGGGCAGATACCTTTAGGTGCTGGTTTGGCATTTGGAGATAAATACCACGATAGAGACTCAGTCACCTTAACTTATATGGGTGATGGTGCAACTAGGCAAGGTTCACTTCACGAAACTTTCAACTTAGCCATGCTTTGGAAACTTCCGGTAGTTTTCTGTGTGGAAAACAACGGATATGCGATGGGAACATCGGTAGCACGAACTGCAAATCATACCGATATATGGAAACTTGGTTTGGGTTATGAAATGCCTTGCAAACCAATTGATGGGATGAAGCCAGAAGTAGTTGCCAAGGAAATGGATGAAGCTATTTCAAGAGCTAGGAGAGGTGACGGACCGACATTCTTAGAAATAAGAACCTACCGTTATCGAGGTCATTCTATGAGTGATGCACAACACTATAGAACAAAAGAAGAAGTTGCGAAGAAACAGGAAGAAGACCCAATTTCATATGTTTTGCATACCATTTATGAAAAGAAATGGGCTACGGAAGCTGAGATCAAGAAAATTGATAAGCGTGTGAAAGATATGGTTAGTGAGTGCGAAAAATTCGCCGAGGAATCTCCTTATCCTGAGAAAAGCGTCATGTACGATGCTGTGTACGAACAAAAAGATTATCCATTTTTACCACATAAATTATAAGCTGTATGGCAGAAGTAATCAATATGCCGCGATTGAGCGACACAATGGAAGAGGGTACCGTGGCGAAATGGCTAAAGAAGGTAGGCGACAAGATTGAAGAAGGTGATATTTTGGCAGAAATTGAAACCGATAAGGCTACGATGGAATTCGAATCATTTCACGAAGGCACACTACTTCATATCGGTATCGAAGAAGGAGAAACAGCAGCGGTTGATGTGCTACTGGCCATTATAGGTGAAGAAGGAGAAGATATCTCACAATTGATAAAAGGAAGTTCTAGTGCTTCTGAAAAAGAACCTTCAGGAAAAACTGAAAGTTCAAATTCCAAAACTGATACAGTAAGTACAACTGAAAATAAGGAAGCCAGTGTTGGTTCGGAAGAATCTTCAGAAGCAACTGAAGAATCAGAAATTCCTGAAGGAGTTGAAATAATAAACATGCCTCGCCTTAGTGATACGATGGAAGAAGGTACTGTGGCGTCTTGGTTGAAAAAAGAAGGCGACAAAGTTGAAGAGGGGGATATTTTGGCCGAAATCGAAACTGATAAAGCTACGATGGAGTTTGAGTCTTTCTATTCGGGGACGTTGCTAAAAATTGGAATAGCGGAAGGGGAGACCGCAAAAGTAGATGCTTTACTCGCTATTATCGGGCCTAAAGGTACTGATGTTTCAGGGATTCAAGGAAATACAAAAAAAGCTAAGGCAAAAGCTTCAGAATCCCAAAAGTCAACTACTTCATCTTCCGAAGTAAAGGAAAAATCTACTCCCGCTAAAACTGAAGAATTAAAATCCAATTCCGCCCAAGCTGCAACATCAAATGATGGCGCAAGAATATTCGCTTCTCCACTTGCTAAGAAAATGGCCGAGGAGAAAGGAATCAGTCTTAATTCAGTAAAAGGGAGTGGCGAAAATGGTCGAATCGTAAAAAGCGATATTGAAAATTATCAGCCTGGTGTCGGTGGCGGACAATCGTATTCACCTGTTGGAGAAGAGAGTTTTGAAGAGATCAAAAATTCTCAGATGCGTAAAACAATTGCTAAGCGTTTGGGAGAATCTAAATTTACGGCTCCTCATTACTATCTCACGGTTGAATTAGATATGGACAATGCCATTGCGTCCAGAGCTGCAATTAATAGTGATCCCGAGGTTAAAATTTCTTTTAACGATATGATAGTAAAGGCTTGTGCGATGGCGTTAAGAAAGCATCCTCAGGTTAATAGTCAATGGACCGGTGAAACAACTCGAATCGCTAAGCATATTCACGTGGGAGTAGCAGTAGCTGTGGATGAAGGTCTATTGGTACCGGTACTTAAATTTGCCGATCAGATGACCTTTTCTCAAATTGGTGGAAAAGTTAGAGAATTAGCTGAAAAAGCTAGGACAAAAAAGATTACTCCACAGGAAATGGATGGCAGCACTTTTACTGTCTCTAACTTAGGTATGTTTGGTATAAAAGAGTTTACATCTATAATCAACGCTCCAAATTCGGCTATTTTATCGGTGGGAACTATTATTCAAAAACCCGTTGTAAAAAATGGGGCGATCGCGATCGGTAATACGATGACTGTAACACTAGCTTGCGATCATCGAACAGTAGATGGTGCAACGGGAGCAAAATTTTTACAGACCCTTAGAAATTATATTGAAAACCCTGTGACAATGTTCGTATAGGTTATAACTATTTTAAAATTTGAATCTATCCCGCTATCTTATAATTTATAGAATAGCGGGATTTATGTATCTTTAAAAACATGAAGAATATCATTATTACAGGTACCAGTAGAGGTATTGGTTTTGAATTAGCACAACTGTTCACGAAGTCTGGCTATAATGTTTTAGCGCTGTCTCGTAATTCAGAACCTGTTGAACGCCTCAAACTTGAAAAATGCCATACTTTGTCTTTCGATATTACGAAAGCTTCCGATATTGAAATGGTTTCAGAATTTGTGAAGCAACACTGGAAACATGTAGATGTGCTTATTCATAATTCGGGCCTACTTGTAAATGCGCCTTTTTCAGAAACACACCTCAGTGATTTTAAGAAAGTTTACGACGTAAATCTTTTTGGAGTAGTTGCGCTAACTCAAGCAGTTCTTCCTTTCATGAGTAAAAGTGGTCACGTGGTTGCCATTAGCAGTATGGGTGGAATACAAGGAAGTATGAAATTTCCTGGATTAAGTGCCTATAGCAGTAGTAAAGGTGCAGTGCTCACGCTAACCGAATTGTTGGCAGAGGAATACAAAGAAACCGGCCCTTCATTTAATGCTTTAGCATTGGGAGCCGTGCAAACAGAAATGCTGGAAGAAGCATTCCCGGGCTACAAAGCAACTTTGAATGCAACGGAGATGGCAGATTATATAAAGGATTTTTCACTTAATGGAAGCAAGTTTTACAATGGGAAGATACTTCAGGTATCGAGCTCAACACCTTGAAACTAATGGATAAAGTTCTTCAACGATATATACCTGAAGCGGCTGTAATGCCTGTTTTTGAGTTGATTAAGCTGAATAATATCCATTTAAAGATCGTCAATGAACGCGTTACGCGACATGGAGATTACCGGAAAATGCCTAATGGACAACATCAAATTACGGTTAACGCAAATTTAAATACCTATAGATTTTTAATTACTTTAATCCATGAGATAGCTCATTTGGTAGCTTTTCAGAAATACGGTAGGAACATTAAACCTCATGGTAGGGAATGGAAATTTACCTTTCAGCAATTAATGCTACCATTTATACGCCCCGAAGTTTTTCCCAATCAGTTGCTGCCATTATTGGCGATACATTTTAAAAATCCGAAGGCGACGAGCGATACAGATTCGAGATTGTCTTTAGCATTAAAACAGTATGATTTGCCAAACGATAAAAACTATATCTTTGAAATACCACTCGGTGGGCATTTCAGATTGTATAACGGGAAGGTTTTTAAGCGCGGAAATAAACGAGTAAAACGATTCGAATGCATCGAAGTTTCAACAGGGAGAATTTATCTCTTTAACCCGAATGCAGAGGTGGATTTTTTGACTTAATAAAAATTTGATTATAAATTGATATTCCTACTAGAATGGGAACAAACATATGAATAAAGACTATTATGCAGTTATCATGGCAGGTGGAATCGGTTCGCGGTTTTGGCCTGTTAGTACGACCGATTTTCCTAAACAGTTTCACGATATGTTAGGGTCAGGGCAGACGCTGCTTCAAAAATCGTTTTCACGGTTAAATAAAATTATTCCGAGTGAGAATATTTATATTCTTACTAATGAGCGATATTTAGATCTAACCCTAGCACAACTTCCGAAGATTACTACAAAACAGGTTGTTTTGGAACCGGCCATGAGAAATACTGCACCATGTATTCTTTTATCTGCTCTGAAAATTGCGAAGGAGAATCCCAATGCGTTGATGTTAGTTGCGCCAAGTGATCATTGGATTGAGGATGAAGCGGCCTTTGCAGCAGATGTTCAAACTTGTTTTGAAGCAGCGCGGCGCGATGATATTTTGGTGACTTTAGGTATTGATCCAACCTTTCCCAATACCGGCTATGGCTATATTGAAAGTGATAAAACCGATTCAGCAACGATAAAGAAGATAAGACAGTTCCGTGAAAAGCCTGATTATGAAACAGCAAAAGAGTTTTTGGCTGAAGGCAATTATCTATGGAATGCTGGTATCTTTATTTGGAGTGTAAAGAGTATTACACAATCGTTTGAAACTAATATGGCAGTAATGCATTCACTTTTTTCGGAAGGAATTCCTGTTTTTAATACTTCAAAAGAGAAAAGTTTTATAGCAAACAATTATCATTTGGCCGAAAATATTTCTATTGACTACGGTATTCTAGAAAAGGCAGACAATGTATTTGTAAAAAAAGCTTCCTTCGATTGGAATGATTTGGGAACATGGGGTGCTCTACACGACAAGATGGATAAGGATGGTTCTGGGAATGCAATAGTAAGAGCTAAGCATTTTTTGAACAATGCCAGCGGGAATATGATTTATACAGCTACAGATAAATTAGTTGTTGTAGATGGTGTAAATGATTATATTATTGTCGACAAGGAAAACGTTTTAATGATTTTTCCGAAGAATAAAGAACAAGAAATTAAGGATTTAGTGAATAGAATATCAAACACTTTTGGTGATAATTATAAATAATGATGAGTACTTCTGAAAACAACAACGATATTAAGATTACACCTAATGACGCTGAATTTGAAACTACCAGACTTACCACATGGTCTAGTATCAAAAAATTTTTGCGGGAACTTTTCGATATTCGATCAGATTCCGACAGAGATGCCACTATTGAAGCAGTTAAAAAAGATATTTCCTTTAAAGGTCATACCGCATGGATTCTTATATTTTCAATTTTCGTGGCCTCTATTGGTCTCAACGTAAGTAGTGCTGCGGTAGTAATTGGTGCCATGTTAATTTCGCCATTAATGGGACCTATTGTTGGAATTGGTCTTTCAGTAGCTATTAATGATGTTGAAACATTAAAGCGATCACTACAGAATTTGGGTGTAATGGTGTTTTTAAGTGTTCTAACTGCATTTCTTTACTTTAAAATATCACCATTAACAGAAGAAACTCCAGAATTATTGGCGAGAACATATCCCACGATCTTAGATGTATTGGTGGCCATTTTTGGCGGTTTAGGACTAATAGTTGCTAAAACCAAAAGTGGAACTATAGCCAGCGTAATATTCGGGGTTGCAATTGCTACAGCCTTAATGCCACCGTTGTGTACCGTTGGTTATGGTCTGGCGATCGGTAATATGTCTTATGCAGGTGGGGCCATTTATTTGTTTTCAATAAATGCAGTATTTATTGCGCTAGCTACTTACATAGTATCAAAATTGTTGAAGTTTCCCATGGTTAGGTATGCAGATTCAAAAAGAAGGCGACGTATTGCTCAAGTGGCCTCGCTAATTGCGTTAATTGTTATGGTGCCTAGCGTTATCTTGTTTTTGAATTTATTGGATGTTCAGTTATTTACCAATAGAACGAAAGAATTTGTGAACAACGAATTAAAGTATGATGGTGCAGAAGTGGTTAAGTTTACTGAAAATTTCCAAAACAAAACAATAGATGTGTATTTCATTGGGCAACCAGTTCCTCAGACAAAGATCAATTCATGGATAGCAAAGCTAAAAGAAACAGATAAACTCCAAGATGCCCAACTTCGTATCTATCAGGGTACTGATCAAAGTGGAGATTTTGCCAAAAAGCTATCAGGTGAAGTAAGAGCGGGAATTCTTGAAGATCTTTATGTGAAAAATGAAGAGGCTATTAGAAATAAGGACGAAAAAATTAACTTTTTAGAAAATGAAATAGCAAATTTGAGAATAAAGAATGTACCGTTTAAAGACTTAAGTGAAGAAGTAAGGATCAATTATAGTGATATTGAAACGTTCAGTTACTCAAATAAAATAACTACCGATTTTACCAAGACCGACACTTTACCTGTTATAAATGTGAGATGGAAAAAGGAGATTTCAAATGAGGAACGCAAAGAGCAAATGACAAGATTAGCAACTTGGCTCAAATTTAAAATGAAATTAGACACTATAAGTGTCTTGGAATATTAATAAAAAAAGGGCTGCAAATTGCAGCCCTTTTCTTTTTGAACAATTTATATCGTTATTTTTTAACGAACTTATAATTAACAATTTTTTCATCAACTTCAAGTTGCACGAAATAAACGCCACTAGTAAGTGCTGTAACCTCAATATTATTTTCATTCGAGATAGTTTTGCTTGAAATCACCTTACCGTTGATATCGATAATTGAGACAGGAGAGCCTTCTAATCCCTTTAAAGAAAAGTTAAGCATATCTGCGGTGGGATTTGGATACACATTGATTCCCTCAATTTCGAAGTTAGTTACAGCCAACGGGCTATCGCCTTCAACTATTACATGTGATGAATTGATATCCGGATTAATTACTCGATCTACGTTTCCTGAAGGCCAAAAGACCGTGATATCTTCAATCGTTGTGCTTGTACCAATTCCAAAATGAGCCATTAATGAATTCATATGGCTAAATCCCTGTCCAGAACGAATCTCTCGGATTTGTGAGCCCCAGTCACCATTTATTTGAACACGAGCGCCAATACCATTTAAATTGCTCTCTGTACCTTCTAAGGCGATCTTTACCCAATTATTAGCGTTTCCACTATTAATCCATAGGTCTCCGTCGTTAACAACATCTAAGAATCCATCGTTATTCATATCTCCAATTCCACCTTCGTCGAATGGCAGATCCATTCCTGTAAAAGTAAGGTCACCATTGTTGATGTATAATTCTCTAGACATTTCTGAAAAAATATCTACGAAACCATCGTTATTGAAATCGGCTGCCTGATTTTCCCAAGCTCCAAGATCACCGGCATTTATTCCGGTGGTTGCTATAATATCTGTATAATTTCCGGTTCCGTCATTTAACATAAAACGATTCTGAAAATCGTGATTTACAATGAATGCATCGAAATCCCCATCATTATCGAAATCTTCAAAAACGGTTGCCCATGATTGCGCATTATCGCGCATACCAATATCCAGGGCATTTTCAGTAAAGGTTCCGTCCCCATTGTTAGTGTACATTGCATTATCTCTGTATGGGTCTCCCGGGGAAGCGCCACCTCTACATTTCGTAAGGTACATATCGCTATCTCCATCATTGTCATAATCTACCCATATTGCTGCATAGTTACCGGGTGCGTCGATTGTTTGAATAAGCGTTTGGTCTAAAACCATATTTCCACTACCATCGTTTCGGTAGGGATGACTCAAATCGATATCATGGCAAACGAACGAATCCAGATCGCCATCATTGTCAATATCTGCCATGGTAGATCTTTGTGAGAAAATAAATTCAGGCTTGTCCTGTAATGTATACGCAGTTCCGTCTGCATTGGCGAGAAGAAAAGATACACGCGATCCATTTCCTAAAACCAAATCATTAAAACCATTTCCGTCGAGATCGCCAGCAGCCACACTCCAGTTTGGAACGTTCTGAATTGACATAGGCATCCATACAGAATTAAAGGTTTGATCGGCTTGTTGAAAATCAATTCCAATTCCATTTTGTGAAACTCGAACATAGTCATCTAAATAATCTCCGTTCATATCTACGGCTACTTCAGAATGATCTGTATAATTTGCAATTAAAGTGTTTTGATTTGTAAAAGTAATTTGGGCTAGTAAAGAGGCAGCACATAAAAATGTAACGCCAAAAAGTAAGTATTTTTTCATTCCTTTTTTATTTGAGGCTTTAAAAATATGGTAAATTATTTGATTTGCATAAGGTTAGGTGCAAAAAGTCAGCGTTCTTTAATCTGAATATCCCTAATTTTCTTGAAAAGATCTGAGGAATAAACGAAATTCGTGACATCCTCATTATCTGTATTAAAGATGTCTTCTTTTGTGCCTTGCCATACCAAAAGACCATTTTTCAGGAAGACTATATTTTCTCCAATTTCCATAACAGAATTCATGTCGTGAGTGACTACAACCGTTGTTATATTATATTCGTGAGTAATTTCCTGTATTAGATTATCAATAACCGTAGCGGTCTTAGGATCTAACCCTGAGTTGGGCTCATCACAAAAAAGATATTTAGGCTTATTAACTATTGCCCTTGCAATCGAAACTCTCTTTTGCATTCCTCCGGATATTTCTGCCGGATATTTCTTATTTACGTTATCTAGATTCACCCGACTTAAAACTTCGTTCACTCTCTCCAACATCTCACTTTTCTTCTGTTTAGTGAACATTCGAAGTGGAAACATTACATTTTCCTCTATATTCATAGAATCGAACAGAGCTCCCCCTTGAAAAAGCATTCCTATCTCTTCTCGAAGCACTCTTTGGTCTTCCTCATCCATGTCCTGGATCGCTTTATCTTCGTAGTAAATTCTACCTTCTTCAGGTTTGAATAAACCTATAAGTGATTTCAGAAGAACAGTTTTACCACTACCACTCTGACCAATTATAAGATTAGTTTTACCTTTTTCAAATGTTGTAGTTATTCCTTTCAGAATTTCTTCATCACCAAATCTTTTCTTTACATTTTCTACTCGTATCATTAGCTTAAAAGGAGTTGGGTGATAATATAATTTGACAAAATAATAAGTACACTGGTCCAAACAAATGATTTCGTACTCGCTTTTCCAACCTCTAACGCTCCGCCCTTCATATAATACCCTTGCCAGGAAGGTACGGTTGCTAAAATAAACGCGAAAATACATGTCTTTATAAAAGCGTAAACCACGTGAAAAGGAATGAAATCCTGTTGAAGACCTTGTATGAACTCGGTGGACGTACTAAATCCTCCATACACTCCTGCAACCCATCCTCCCAGTATTCCAAGGAACATCGCAATTGCAATGACAAACGGATAGAAGGATAAGGCCACTATTTTCGGAAAGACAAGATAGTTGAGAGAATTTATTCCCATAACTTCGAGAGCATCAATTTGTTCAGTCACTCGCATAGATCCTATACTAGATGTAATAAAGGAGCCTACTTTTCCAGCCATGATAATAGATATAAAAGTGGGTGCAAACTCTAAAACTATAGATTGTCTTGTTGCAAATCCAACCAAATACTTTGGAATGAGCGGGTTGTCTATATTTAGTGCTGTTTGAATGGCTACAACCCCACCCACGAAAAAGGAGATAAATGCGACAATACCTAAAGAACCAATAATGAGGTCATTTATTTCTTTGAAAATAAGCTCTCTAAGCACAGAAGCTTTCGTAGGACTGCTAAAAACCCTTTTAATCATTAAAAAATAAGATCCAATATCCTCTATATATTTCATAAGTATCTAGCTGTTGCTAAGGTAACAAATTTAAACGGTTGTGGGGGTTTAATAATTTCCGTAGAACTTCAATCTTCGGCGAATAACGTCATCATTTTATGGTATATTTTTGTATTCTCATACAACCCACCAAAAAGCATTGCGCCCGGACCTTCAGCAAAAACGGGTATCATTGTTGCCGAATGCCCGCCGGTAGAAAAAGTAGGCTTTATCTTATTATAATCACTACCATCGGCGGCTAATGTAAATCCGCCTGTTTCATGATCGGCTGTCACAATAACCAAAGTTTCGCCATCTCGAATCGCGAAGTCGAGTGCTACTCCAATAGTTTTATCGAAATCTAACAATTCGCTTATCAAGTATTCCGCATTATTATTATGTCCGCCCCAATCGATTTGAGAACCCTCAATCATCAGGAAGAACCCTTCCTCGTTAGCCGTCATTGTTTGCAGTGCTAATTTTGTTGCATCTGGAAGAAAATCGCCACGTCCTTCAATCATTGTTGGCATTCCATTTGGTGCCAGAAGAAAAGCGTGTTTAGTTTCGGCTCCATCTGAAGAAATTTCAGGAATCATTGATGGCAATGCGATGGTATCGACCTTATAACTGTTGGCTCTTAATTCGCCTAAATAATCTTTTTTGTCTTTTCTCTTGTTAAAAAAACCTAAACCGCCACCAGCAATAAAATCCATTCCCGATGTGGGAAGAAAGGTTGCGATCTCCTCGTATAATCTTCTGTATTTTGAATGAGCGTAGAAACTAGCGGGAGTGGCATGCACTATTGACGATGTCGAGATTATTCCCGTAGCAATATTTCTTTTATTGAGATGTTCAACTATAGTTTCTACTGCGAGAGTATCTTTATTTACACCAATGGCACCGTTATACGTTTTTATACCGCAAGCAAAAGCAGTAGCGCCGGAAGCAGAGTCGGTAATCAATTCACTTGAAGACGATGTTTTGATTAGACCAACGGTCGTAAACCGCTCGAAATTTGATGGATTCTCTTGATAAAATAAACTTGCCGATACTGCACTTAAACCCATTCCGTCTCCAATCATTAAAATGATATTTTTGGGTTTTTTATGAAGACTTGACACTGTTTTTTCTTCAACAGATTTCACTTCCGTCACCTGTGTTGTGATACATGACGATAGACATAAGGCAAGTATAATAACACTTAAAATGTTTAAAAAAATAGATTTCATGTAATTGTCAATTGTTTGCTTTTCAAAAATAAGAATAAAGAATTTCCTATAGGCTATTTCGAAGATATTGCTCACAGAATTTTATTCCTTATTCCTTCCCATCGAAGTTTTCGAATAAATTCTCCTTCTTCTTCTGAAACAATAAAAGATAAATTTTTTCTTTTTGCTTTATGGAAGCCTCGAATACAATCAAAATAAAATGAAAAATCATTTTTTTTAAGTGCGAGTTTGGCTGAAGCAATTTGGGTTAATACGAAACCATATCGCATACGATAGAAAGCTTCGCCTTGCTTATATTTTGAAGTTTTGGTGTAGGCTTTTCCCGTTGGCTTGAGATGTTTCACATGAAGAGATGAATCGGTGATAACTTTCCATCCATGAAATTTGGCCAACAACTCATCAACGGTGTCCCAACCCATAGACTTTTTTAATCCACCTATTGTCTGAAAGCATTCTTTGGTATAAGATTTTAACGCTCCCCTAATATGATCTTTATTTGTAAGATTTTCTAAGCTCCAGTCACCGTTCTCTTCAATATAGCAAAACCCTCCCGCCATACCGCATTTCGGATTCTCCTTAAATATATAATGCAATTTCTCTAAATAATGTTTTGGAAAAATCAAGTCTGCGTCGAATTTACAAATTATATCATAGGAGTCGTCTAATGTTTCGAGACCTTTGTAAAAAGTTTTGACCACTTTACTTCCCGGTTCGTGTTTCTTTTCTGAATCTAATTTCACAGAAGAGATGAAGGGAAATTTACTTGTGAAACTATCAATGATAGTTTGTGAATTGTCTGAAGAATTATCGTTTACAACAACGACTTTTGTGGGTAACATAGTCTGTTCAACTATAGAATTAAGCATACTGGGTAGATACTTTTCTTCGTTGTGCGCAGGTATAACTATATAAATTTTCATTAATGTCTTTCGGCGTACACCAAGTAATATCGTGGTGTAAACCGTCTTAATATGGGTCGGATGCCTACTTTTTTAACAGGATTGGTGAATTTTTCAGATTTTTTTACTTTCCATCCGGCTTTCTCGAGCAACCAATCGAATTGCCAGTCTTCAAATTCATGGTAATGACGATCCCATTCGTCTGTCTCACTTTTATAGGCAGAAGCAAACCATAATTTTAAGGGAACGGAGGCAACAAGTTTCTTAGCCTTGATATCGTTGAGCACATTGAATGGAGAGACTAAATGTTCAAAAATCTCGAAGGCGGTTACAACATCATATTTATCAGTTATTACTACCGATGTATCTAAATCCAGATCTTGGCCGGTAGTATTGGTGACTTTGAAACCTTCTTTTTCAAGTATTTCAGAAAATGGATTTGTAACTCCTAAATCAAGAATATTCAGCTCCTGATTTATATGTTCCTTTAAAAATTTAAGAGTATGTCGATATCGCTTTTTCGGATATTTACCTTCGTACATATTATACCCTGTAAGCAATTGCATTAATATTCATCCCCGCACCAACACTTGCAAACATAACAATATCTCCTTCATTTACATGGTGTCCTTCAAGTTCGCCGTTCAAAACTAAATCGTATAAAGTTGGCACCGTTGCAACACTCGAATTTCCTAACTTATTAATTGTCATGGGCATAATATCTTTAGGTGGAGTTTGATCGTATAAACCATAGAATCGCTTAATGATTGCTTCATCCATCTTTTCATTGGCTTGATGAATAAAGACTTTTTTTAAATCATTAATTGATAGACCGCTTTCATCCAAGCAAGCCTTCATAGCATCTGGTACATTGTTGAGAGCGAACTCATAGATTTTACGGCCATACATTTTTATATATCTACGTGCATCTGTAAGCTCCTGATTGTTCGATTCTCCAAAGTAGATAAAATGTGCTTCATCGTAAGTATAGGTGGCACTCTTATGAGATAAAATTCCTTTATTGCCTTCAGACGCTTCCAATACTACAGCACCTGCACCATCGCTATATATCATAGAATCCCGATCGTGTTGATCTACAACTCTAGACAAGGCTTCAGCCCCAATAACAAGGCATTTTTTTGCAATACCAGATTTGATAAAAGCGTTAGCTTGTATCACACCCTCTATCCAGCCGGGGCATCCGAAAAGAACATCGTATCCAACACAGGAAGGGTTTTTTATCTTAAGGTTATGTTTAACCCTTGAGGCGATACTGGGGACTGTGTCACTTTGGAAAGCTCCATACTTCACATCTCCATAATTATGAGCAACGATAATATAATCAAGTTCCTCTTTATCGATACCTGCACTCTCAATAGCTCTTTCTGCTGCATAGGAGGCAATATCTGATGTAGTCAGATTTTCCTGGATGTAACGTCTTTCAGCGATTCCGGTAATCGCTTTAAACTTTTCGATAATTACTTCATTCTCATGTCCAAAACGTGAGCCATCTTCAGTGAAAAAATTATGATTTTCGAACTGATCGTTTCTGGCAATTCCGCTAGGGATATAACTTCCGGTGCCTTTAATTATAACGCCCATTTTTTAATTTATTTGTTAAAAATACATAAAACGTATAAGGTAACAATATTACCTTTAATGAAATAATTGCATTTTATAAGATTCGTAAAAATACGTAATAAAGATTTCGGATTTCATAATTATTATGCTTAAAATCAGCTTATTCGCAATCGATAATTTTAAATTTATGACAAATACAAAATTTTCATATAAATATGCATCAATCGAATTTAAAGTATAAATTATACCTCCATGTAGGCTTCAATTGGCTCACAAGTACAAATTAAATTTCGATCACCGTAAGCATCATCCACCCTTCTAACCGACGGCCAGAATTTATTATCCTTAAGATATGCTAATGGAAAAGCAGCTTCTTCTCTACTGTAGGGGAACTCCCATGTATCATTAGTAAGCATTTCTAATGTATGTGGTGCATTTTTCAGCATATTATTAGCATCGTCCTGATTTACAGCGTCAATTTCTTTTCGGATTGAGATCATGGCATCACAAAAACGATCTAATTCTTCTTTGCTTTCACTTTCAGTAGGTTCAATCATCATTGTACCGGCAACCGGGAAGGATACGGTAGGAGCATGGAAGCCATAATCCATTAATCGCTTCGCGATATCAGTTACGTCTATTCCTGAAGTCTTAAACGGCCTGCAATCGATAATCATTTCATGAGCAGCTCGTCCTTTTTCCCCGGTATACAAAACATCAAAATAACCGTTTAGGCGTTCTTTGATATAATTTGCATTGAGAATAGCGTACTGAGTTGATTTTTTCAAACCATCCATACCGAGCATCGTGATATAAGCGTAAGAGATCAAACACACCAATGAACTACCCCAAGGTGCAGCCGAAATTGCTGAAATCGCCTGAGTACCTCCAGTTTTAATTAGCGGATTGCTTGGTAAAAATGGAACAAGTTGTTTGGCTACGCAAATCGGGCCAACACCCGGACCTCCTCCACCATGAGGTATAGCAAAGGTTTTATGTAAATTTAGATGACATACATCGGCACCAATGGCTCCGGGATTTGTTAATGCCACCTGTGCATTCATATTAGCTCCATCCATATATACTTGTCCGCCATTCTCATGAATAATACCCGTAATCTCTCTAATAGCCGACTCGTATACACCATGTG
Organism: uncultured Ulvibacter sp.; assembly: GCA_965367015.1. Classification (GTDB taxonomy): domain Bacteria; phylum Bacteroidota; class Bacteroidia; order Flavobacteriales; family Flavobacteriaceae; genus CAXBES01. The sequence continues at coordinate 9,863 of CBDUGY010000033.1, read as the reverse complement.
TGGAGGGATAGGTTACCATAAGAGCCGATAAATTATCCTTGTACTTTTCCGCTTTTTCTCTAAGATCGTCTACGTCTATATTTCCATCTTCGTTAGCCTTTGTTACAACTACTTGCATACCTGCCATTACGGCGCTCGCAGGATTTGTTCCGTGGGCAGAAGAAGGAATTAGGCAGATATTTCTATGATTTTCGCCTCTCGACTCGTGATAGGCTCTAATCACCATCAATCCGGCATATTCGCCTTGTGCTCCCGAATTTGGCTGTAATGAGGTTCCCGCGAATCCTGTGATTTCGGTGAGTTGATCCTCTAATTTTTTGAGCATCAATTGATATCCCTCAGCTTGCTCAACAGGAACGAAAGGATGCATATTTCCCCATTGTGGATCACTCAATGGCAGCATTTCAGCCGCAGCATTTAATTTCATTGTACAAGACCCTAAAGCGATCATCGAATGGTTTAACGAAAGATCTTTTCGCTCTAGTCGTTTGATATAACGCATCAACTCAGTTTCACTATGGTATGAATTAAACACCGGATTCGTTAAAAATTCAGTTTTCCGTGCTACTTCCTTGGGTATTTTGTTACCGGTACTTAGTTCCTTTATTTCAATAGCACCTTTATTAGCAACTTCCGCAAAAACACTCACTATATTATTAAGATCTTTAATTGTGGTAGTTTCATTCACGGATATTGAAACAGTTTCAGCATCGGGATAATAGAAATTTATTAGTTTCGATTCAGCCAAAGGACGAATCTTTGCTGCATCAGCTTTAATTGCAATGGTATCGAAATAATATTCATTAGTTTGCGTATACTCTAAACTTTCCAGTGCCTCGGCTAAGGTTGCGGCAGTATTATGAACCTTACTAGCAATATTTTCGAGTCCTTTAGGACCATTATACACAGCGTACATTCCTGCCATCACCGCTAATAGAACTTGAGCGGTACAAATATTTGAAGTAGCCTTGTCTCGTTTAATATGTTGCTCCCGGGTTTGCAAAGCCATTCGCAGAGCGCGGTTGTCGTTCATATCTTTAGTCACGCCAATAATTCGCCCCGGAATACTTCTTTTGTATTCTTCTTTCGTAGCAAAATAAGCCGCATGTGGTCCGCCATAACCCAGAGGAATTCCGAAGCGTTGGGTGGTTCCAACTACAACATCGGCACCGAAGGTTCCCGGGGATTCCAATTTCACTAAACTAAGAATATCTGCAGCGACCGCCACTTTTAAGTTTGCGGCTTTTAGTTTCGGTATAAATTCTTCAAAATTATAAACTCTACCTGTTCTCCCCGGATATTGCAGCATTACACCAAAAAATCCTTCGGAAAAATCGAATGTTTCGTGGTTTCCAATGACCAATTCGATACCCAACGGATTGGATCGTGTTTGCAAAAGCGATAGTGTCTGTGGAAGAATCTCTTCAGAAACGAAAAACTTCACAGCCCCATTTTTCTTCTGATCTTTTTCACGAACGGCAAAAAGAAGTGCCATGGCCTCTGCTGCAGCCGTAGCTTCGTCCAGTAATGACGCATTCGCGAGTTCCATTCCTGTAAGATCAGTGACCATAGTTTGAAAATTCAGCAACGCCTCTAGGCGACCCTGTGCGATTTCAGCTTGGTAGGGAGTATATGCAGTATACCAACCCGGGTTTTCAAGGATATTTCGCTGAATCACCGGCGGCGTAATGGATTGGTTATATCCCAGACCAATATATGTTTTGAATACTACATTTTTAGCTGCCAATTCAGTTATGTGTTCCAGATACTCACTTTCGCTTAAAGCCGTGTCTAAGTGAAGATCTTGCTGTAACCGAATTTCCTTAGGAATGGTTTCAGAAATGAGTTGTTCCATAGAATCAACACCAACGGTTTTTAGCATTTCAGGGAGGTCACTTCTTCTGGGACCAATATGTCTAAGAGCAAAAGAATCTGTATTCATAATGTTGACCGCAAAGGCGGGGATAAAGTTAATTTCTTTCTCAATTTGTCATGAGTTATTCAGCAATGCTGAAGCGGTGCAAATTTACATATTTTATAGAATAAAAAGTGCGTAATTATGTCAACGAAATCATAACTTTTCAACTAAAGGGATAGTTTATAAACACTTTAGCTATTTTTGTTATATGAAGCTACTAAAAAGCGGGTTTAATTTCTACATAAATAGTAGTATTCATGTAGCATTTGCGGTTATAGCTTTAACAATCGTAACTGTTTTAGAATACAATTTAAAAGTCGATAAAAGCTTGTATTTTTTTGTATTCTTTGGAACTATTAGCGCGTATAATTTTGTTAAATATGCTAAAATAGCCGGCCTGCATCATAGAAGCCTCACTAAATCCTTAAAATCTATTCAATTATTCTCTTTTCTTTCTTTAATAATTGCATTCTATTTCACTTTCTTCATACCTCTGAAAGTTTTATTGATTGCAATGGGTTTCGGGTTGTTAACTTTTTTTTACGCTGTCCCTCTGTTAAACTACAAGAATCTTAGAACCATAGGGGGATTGAAAATTTTTATCGTTGGAATTGTCTGGGCAGGGATTACAGTTTTTACACCTATAGTATCTGCCAAAATGGAAATTACTGCAGATTGCTGGCTTAGTTTTATACAGAGATCCATTTTAGTAATAGTCCTTACGCTACCTTTTGAAATTAGAGACATTCCTTACGACGCGTCGAATTTAAAAACGTTGCCACAATTAATAGGGGTTAGGAAGGTAAAGGTAATTGGCGTGATCTTACTTGGACTAATCTTACTTATAGAGATGTTTAAGGATGAATTGAGCTACACACACTACCTAAGTCTCTTTTTGACCAGTATTATAATTGCGATTTGTTTAATATTTACTAAAATTAAACAGGCAAAATACTATGCATCTTTTTGGATAGAAGGGATTCCAATAATTTGGATGTTAATGTTGATTTATTTATTAGGTTACAATTGATATATCGTAAAGATTTCGATGAGCTACTTAGAAATTTCCCGATTCAATCGCTCTTTAAGTGCCTGCTTATCTTCTAAAGAAATTGTCTTATAATTCGACTTTATCGCATTCGTTAATTTTGAATTCCGAATGGAATATTTTCTGCACACACGACAATATATCAAATGAATATTCAGCTTCAGTTTTTCCCAAAAGCCAGCTTCTTTATATTGATTTTTATCGCAAATTATATTTGCTTCGTCGCACTTTAAAAACATACTCATAACTATTTAAACCATTTAAGTTCCATACATTCCGCCATCGCTTTTCGCGCTCTGTGGATGATAACCCAAAGATTAGACGGAGTGATATTAAATTCATTACAAATTGCTTCGGTATCGAAACCATCCATTGTTTTCATTCTAAAAATCGTTCCTTGTTTTTCATTTAGTGTATCTAAACAATCATAAATAGCAAGACCCAATTCCTCATTTTCCATAGTATCCTCTGCAGTTTTGTCGAATGGATCGCTAACCCGCTCTTCGAGCCAATCCCCTTCAGATTCTTCACTATTGTAGGTCATTCTAACCTCTGCTCTTCCTTTCTTAGAATTTGTTTTCCGGTAGTGATCAATTATTTTTCTTTTCAGAATAGAAATAAGCCACGTTCTTTCAGAAGCTTCACCTTTAAAATTATCCTTCGACTTTAATCCTGCCAAAAAAGTTTCAGAAATTAAATCCTGTGCGACTTCGTGATCGTTCACTCGCACTATAGTGTAATTATAAAGATAGTTTGAATACCTATCTACCCAAATATTTGGATCTAATGTTATCTTGGACATATCTTCCAAAAATAGCAAAGTTTATTCATACTTTATTGGTTAATGTTTTTTTCTTAACATCTGGTAATTAATTGGTAACTTTGAAGGCTTAACCCCATTAAATATTTGAAGATGAAATTTTTAAGAATTGTTTGTCTATTTCTGGTTACAATGAGTGCTGTGGCACAGGAACAAGATAAATTCTATGCGACTATGGCTATTCAGGATGCATTAGAATTGAAAAAAGATTTACCTAACGAAATAGATATATTAGCTACGAAAAGAAGCGAAGCCGCTGTCCATATGTCTCAAGCTGCTGGCCATGAATTACATGACCGGATTTTAGTGCACGGGCCGGGCTATATTTTTAAAGCTTCCGAAGAAGAAGCAATTCAAAGTATTGGCAGAGATGTTAAACCTAAAACGACTAATCGAAATGCATTCACCATCACAGAAGATGCTGTAGTAAATCAAGTGCTAGGCATGATCGATACACAGAATATTGAAGACCATATTTTGGAGTTGGAGGCTTATGGAACGCGTTATCACAACAGGCCAACGGCTACGCAGGCATCAAATGATCTAAAGGCAAAATGGGAAGCTATGGCGACCTTATATGGACGAAATGATGTGAGCGTTCGACTTTTCAATCACACTAATACAAGCATGCCTTCAGTGATTATGACGATTGAAGGAGCCCAAAACCCCGACGAATTTGTTGTAGTTGGCGGACATTTAGATTCTACAGCTAATCCTACGAATAATGATGCTCCGGGTGCTGATGACGATGCATCGGGAATCGCAACTATGACTGAAGCTGTACGTGCACTTTTCGAAATTGGTTTTGTGCCGAATAGAACTATTGAAGTTATGGCTTATGCAGCTGAAGAAATCGGACTCGTTGGTTCGGCAGAGATCGCACAAGAATACAGTATTAATAACGTAGATGTTGTTTCGGTGGTGCAATTCGATATGACAAATTATAATGGGTCGGCGAATGATGTTTCTTTTATTACCGATTTCACCGATGGTACATTAAACACATTTTTAATGCAGCTCGCAGATCATTATAACAATACTGCACCCCATCAGATTACCTATGGAACATCATTATGTAATTATGGATGTTCCGATCATGCGAGTTGGACCAATGAAGGATTTATGGCATCCTTTCCTTTCGAGGCGAGTTTTGGACAGCACAACCCTAATATTCATTCTAGTAATGATACTTACAGCCTTACCGGTACTGCCGATCATGCCACCAAATTCGCTAAATTGTGTGCCGAATACTTAATTGAAACTGCTAAAAGCAGTGTATTATCGGTTGATGAGAGTGTTATCGAAACTATACTCGTGAGAGTAGAAGACAGTACTTTATTTTACGATCTAAAATCGGCTAATCAAAATTTTAAAAGCATTGAAATATTCGATATACAGGGAAGAAAAGCCTTGACTTCTCCAATCAAAGATGACAAAGGTGTCATTTCTTTGCAATCTTTAAGCAGTGGGGTTTATGTTGTATCATTTACTTCAGAAAGAAACAAGAAATATGCTAAGAAAATAGTGCTAAAATAATCTGGTAAAAATTATAGACAAGCCTCTTTTAAACGAAAGAGGCTTTTTTATTGCGTTATATTGTGCAAAAAGAGTAGCGTATATACTATAGCGAAAAGTATAAACAGGAAATTCATTCCGAAGCCACCCCATCTAAATATGAATTACTTCGGAATATCATACATAGGATAATACGCGATCTGAGTGATTACTTTTCCAACCCAATAAGCCCCTATCAAGGCGGTAAGTGCAATTGCCAGATTTGATCCATTTTTTAAGTCTGAAGGGATTAATATCGCAATCAATCCAAAAGCAAAATTTAAGCCTTGAATATAACGGCCATAAGTCTTAGCAATTTCCTGATTTAGAGGTTTGAGTTGTTGTACATCGTTATACCAATCAAATACTTTATGTCGAATATATGGATACACGAGTGCTGTAAATATTTGTCCGGCACCGCCGGCAATAATTAACCAATTGGGAACTTCAAAATTCATTATCTATTCTTTTAACAACCCAGCTCGTTTTAACAATGCATCTGGATTTGGCTTCTGTCCTCGAAATTTCACATATAATTCCATTGGATCCCGAGTACCACCTTGTGAAAGAACAAAATCTTTAAATTTAGCAGCAACTTTTTTATTAAAAATTCCTTCCTGTTTAAAATAGGCAAAAGCATCTGCGTCCAACACTTCAGCCCATTTATAACTGTAATATCCCGCCGAATAGCCACCTTGAAAAATATGTGCAAAAGACGTACTCATACAGTTCTCGGCTACATCAGGATATAATTTCGTGTTTTTAAAAGCCTCTTTTTCAAATGCTTTAACATCTTGAATATGAGATGGATCACTCCCGTGCCATGACATATCTAACATCCCGAAACTCAACTGCCGCAAAGTTTTCATGCCTTCGTGAAAAGTTGCAGAATCTTTGATCTTTTTAACAAGATCCATAGGTATAACCTCTCCTGTTTTATAATGTGTGGCAAAAAGTTCCAGAGTCTCTTTCTCATAGCACCAATTTTCTAAAATCTGACTTGGTAATTCAACGAAGTCCCAATAAACACTTGTGCCACTAAGACCTTTATACGTAGTGTTTGCCAACATGCCGTGAAGGGCATGACCAAATTCGTGAAAGAGAGTGGTTACTTCATTAAAGGTGAGTAAGGAAGGCTTACTTGCTGTTGGTTTTGTAAAATTACAGACGATTGATACATGCGGGCGCTCGTTTTTACCATCTTTAATTTGCTGAGGTTTGTAAGAGGTCATCCAGGCTCCACCTCTTTTTCCTGGTCGCGGATGGAAGTCGGCGTAAAATATTGCCACTAATTCTCCGTCATTGTCATTAACCCGATACGTTTTTACGTCAGGATGATATTTATCAATGTCCAGAACCTCTTTAAATTTTAAGGAATACAGTTTTTCAGCTACTTTGAAGACACCATCAATAACATTTTCCAGTTTAAAATAGGGTTTGAGTTTTTCGTCGTCGAGATCGAACAAATTTTGTTTTAATTTTTCAGCATAATAAGCGCCATCCCATTTTTGGAGCACATCGATGTTATCTGTTTTCTTAGCAAAGGTCTCCAATTCACGAAATTCTTTTTCTGCAGCGGGTTTTGCCTTTACAAGTAATTCATTCAAAAACGATTGTACTTTTTGAGGTGTTTCTGCCATCCGTTCTTCCAGAACAAAATGCGCATGTGAAGCATATCCAAGTAGTTTGGCCCTTTTATGACGGAGATTAACAATACTCAATACATTTTGTTGATTGTCGAAAGAATTTCCATTAAAAGCACGTGCTCCGAACGCTATTGACATCTTTTTTCGTAATTCACGATTGTCGGCATAAGTAACAAAAGGTATATAGCTTGGGTAGTCTAAAGTAAACATCCAACCTTCTTTTCCATTTTCCTTTGCGGTTTGTGCTGCCGCTTCGATAGCACCATCCGGAAGACCGGAAAGGTCTTTTTCGTTTGTAATCACCAATTCAAAATTGTTGGTTTCTGCCAATACATTTTCACCAAACGTTAGACTTAATTTTGAAAGATCGGCATCAATTTTTCGCAGTGTTTTTTTATCTGTTTCGGAAAGATTCGCCCCGTTTCTGGCAAATCCTTTGTACTGTTGTTCGAGCAACATTTGCTGCTCGGGAGTTAAGCTTAAGCTGTCTTTTTGATCATAAACAGTTTTCACACGCTGAAACAACGGCTGGTTTAAAAGAAAATCATTTTTAAAATCTGATAGTAAGGGTGAAAGTTCTTGGGCGATCTTTTGAATTTCATCATTTGTTTCGGCGCTATTCAGGTTGAAAAAAATACTGGTAGCACGATCTAATTGCAATCCGGTATATTCCAATGCCTCAACCGTATTCTGAAATGTGGGCAGTTCGGCGTTTGCCGTAATCGCATCTATTTCAGACTTGGTTTTAGTAATCAGCTCCTTTATAGCAGGGAGATAATGCTCATTTTTAATTTTGGTAAATGGAGCAGTATCGAAGGGTTTTAATAAGGGATTGTTCATGAGAAATGTAAAATGATAATGAAAACTTATGACTTTTTAAACCTTTACACTTTTAGCACTTATTGTTTCAATTTTTTAGCACCTTCTTCAACTTTCATTTTAAGCCCTTCTTTATAGGCTAAAACTTTATCGAGGACACACTTATCGCTTGAACCAATAATCTGTGCCGCTAGAATTCCGGCATTTTTAGCACCGTTTAATGCTACGGTCGCAACAGGAACGCCACCAGGCATTTGAAGAATTGACAGAATAGAATCCCAGCCGTCGATGGAGTTGCTGGACTTTACCGGAACTCCAATTACAGGCAATGGAGACAGGGAAGCGATCATTCCGGGAAGATGCGCTGCGCCTCCGGCTCCAGCTATAATTACTGAGATGCCACGTGTGTGAGCATTTTTACCATAATCAAAAAGCTTGTCGGGTGTTCGATGGGCAGAAACAATATCTACTTCCACTTCTATATCAAAACCCTTCAAAATTTCAATAGCTTCTTGCATTACCGGCATATCGCTGGTGCTTCCCATGATAATTCCTACTTTACTCATAATTCGTAATTTTCAATTTATAAAAAATTCCTCATTCGAAATTCGGACTTCGCTTAATAGTACACAACATCAATTACTAACCACCCGGATCGTTTTCTTAACCTCTTCAGCTATTTTTCTGGCTTCGGAAAGATCTTTATTCACAATAGTAACGTGTCCCATTTTTCGAAAAGGGCGTGTTTCTTTTTTTCCGTAGATATGAGGGGTCACCCCATCCATAGCCATGATTTGCTCGATATTCTTGTAAACGACAGTACCTGTATGATTTTCATCACCTACCAAATTAACCATAATTCCACCGAGCTTACTGTCGGTTTTACCTAATGGTAGATCGAGTATGGCTCTTAAATGCTGTTCAAACTGATTGGTAATGCTAGATTCTATAGTGTGATGTCCGCTATTGTGCGGACGTGGTGCCACTTCATTAACTAAAATTTCATTCTCTCTCGTCTGGAACATTTCTACGGCAAGCAATCCCACATGTTTAAACGCTTGTGAAACACTTTCTGCGACTTCACGGGCTTTAGTTGCAATTGTCTCATCAATTCTCGCGGGGCAGATCACATATTCCACTTGGTTAGCTTCCGGATGAAATTCCATTTCCACTACAGGATATGTAGTAACTTCGCCGGAGGGGTTTCGCGCAACAATTACCGCTAATTCATTCTTAAAAGGGATAAGTTTTTCGGCGATACACTCAGTATCCCGCAACGGAATAATATCTTCGGCGTCGCGTATTATACTTACACCTTTCCCATCGTAACCACCGGTGCAACTTTTCCAAACGAAAGGATAGTTTAATTCTTTGCGAACGATAGCTTCATTAAGCAGATTCTTATTTTCAAAAACTCTAAAGGGTGACGTTGGGATGCCATGTTGTTTGTAAAACTGTTTCTGAATTCCTTTATTCTGAATATTCTTAAGCGTATTGGAAGAAGGATAAACCTTTTTTCCTTCACTTTCAAGCTTTTGCAAGGCTTCTACATTCACGTTTTCGATCTCAAAAGTTAATACATCAACATTCTTTCCGAAGTTATAAACCGTATCAAAATCCATTAAATCTCCTTGCAAAAAGCTGTTACAGGCAATGCGGCAGGGCGCCTCTGCACTTGGATCAAGTACGCTAGTTTTTATATCAAATTTTCGTGTTTCATAGAGAAGCATCTTCCCTAATTGGCCACCGCCAAGAATACCGAGGGTGAAATTTGAAGAAAAATAATTAGCCATGCGGCAAAGGTACAATCTTCTTTCAAATGCTACTCAAAATATTATTTCAAATACCAGTACAAATATTTCTTTGTTTCAACATCTTCCTATTAAAAACGCTCTTCAAGTAGTGATGAAATTGGTATCTTTGCATCCTCAATATGTGGAAATTCTTAAAATCATTATTTCAGAATAATAAAAAGTCTATGAAAAACATAGTATTGTTTGGGCCTCCGGGTGCCGGTAAGGGAACACAAGCCGAAGTTTTAAAAGAAAAATATCAATT
>CBDUGY010000032.1:0-24455 GCA_965367015.1 uncultured Ulvibacter sp. | reverse complement strand
ATCCACAGGAGATAATATATTGTTTTCGTTGGATGCGATGGTTCTTTTTGGATTTCTGAAAAATTGAAGTATTAGGACTAAGAAAATTATAAAACTGATGATTAAAGCTGCTCGCAAAATTTCGTTCGATATCGTAGAATTTACGATAAGGCTAAGCACAACGCAAACGGCGAATGCAATTACTATTATTTTATGTCCTTCTTTATGAAACATGATTGATAATTTCTAAAAAAGCATAGATAAACGGACTGGCATAAACGATACTATCTAATCTATCGTATAATCCACCATGTCCCGGCATCAATACTCCACTGTCTTTAACTCCGGCTTGTCGTTTAAATTTAGACTGAATAAGATCTCCTATTGTCCCGAATACAGATGCTATAATTGAGAGTACTACCCATATTTTAAGCTCAAATAACTGGGTATAATAGCACAATACAATTCCAGCAACTATAGATCCAATCAATCCGCCAATAAACCCTTCGATCGTTTTCTTGGGAGAAATTCTTTCTAAGAGTTTATGTTTCCCAATACTTTTACCTATTATGTAGGCAAAAGTATCATTTGCCCATATGAGTACAAAAATACTTACAATTATTTTAGGCTGAAAATCTCCATTGATAAAGGGAATTAATGTTAAATACACAAAGCCGCTAATAATATAAAATATCACTGCTATATATTTCTTTTTCTCAAACATAGGGATTTTACTCACCCACAAAAGATCCTTAAATAAAAACAGGTTGACAAAACACGAAAGTATCAGGAAAAGATAAACGGCATTAATTTCGAACACCGAATAGCTCAGGAAATATAAAAAAAGTGCAAGAAGTATGTAGGCTAAATAACTTTTTAGATGTACAAGTTTCAGAAATTCACTGAGAGTTATAATACCCAGAATAAAGAAGAGACCCATAAACCACTCGTGCGAAGTAGACATTGAAAAAATAACTATCGAAATGTATAACACACCCGATATCGTTCGCACAATAATTTCCCTCATATTATAGGTCTTCCAGTAGCAGCAAATATAAGTTTTTTGTACTACTTCCGTAACTCATAAAGTCCTTTTCTTTTTCAGTTTCGAAGTCTTGAATAGTAGTAATGTTACTGGGAATATGATTTTTGTTTTTATTCTTAATAATTCGTAATCCTTCACTAATAGTATCAACTAACTGACTGGTAGTAGCGAAAATCACAAAATTAGGAGGTAATTCGTTGAGTTTCTTTTCTTTAATCTGATTTGAACAAAGTAGGATTGAACCATTATTTGCAACCAAGGATTCGCATGTGGAAAGGAAGAAGCTGGAATTCGCTTTTTTCGTAAAATTTAAATTGAAGCCGTCAAACCTTGAAGTCAACTGTTCATTGATGCAAAATACATCTCGTTCATACCAGTCATTCTCAAGCAGGATACTATCGAAAGCTTCTAATACCTCTTCGAGATTCTCGCAATACAGGAATTTCCCACCATTCTTATTGAAGTTATAGGTAAATTTTTCGTCTATGGGTAATTTCTCTTCAGGGTAATATTTGCCATGCTCAGACGGCTTAGCTTTTTTAGCTTTTTCTTCTGACTTATAATTAGGGTTTAATAGTCTTTTAAACAGACTCATTTATAAGTTATTGAGGAGTTTTTAATTACGTTATTATTCAAATATATAAAATCTATGCTGAAGTTCGATTGCCTGCAACCTAAAGTTTAATATCACAAACGGTGAAACACCGCATTATGTTGTTACTACAGGTTCTTCTTCAGTTTTATCAAATGGTCTGTTTCCAAAGATTTTTTGAAGGTTATCTTTAAAAATCACTTCTTTCTCCAAAAGTACATTTGCGAGTTCCGTTAGCTTGTCCTTATTCTTTTCCAAAAGCTCGATAGCTCTCTGATATTGAGCTTCAATAAGATTAGAAATTTCTTTGTCAATCAATTCGGCGGTTTTCTCGCTATATGGTTTTGAAAAATTATATTCAGATTGTCCTGATGAATCGTAATAAGTAAGATTTCCAATAGCATCATTGAGTCCGTAAATAGTTACCATCGCTCTCGCCTGTTTAGTCACTTTCTCTAAATCACTAAGCGCTCCTGTAGAGATTTGATTAAAAATTACTTTTTCTGCGGCACGACCTCCTAATGCAGCACACATTTCATCTAGCATCTGCTCGGGTCTTACTATTAATCTTTCTTCCGGTAAATACCACGCAGCTCCTAAGGATTGTCCTCTGGGAACAATTGTAACCTTTACTAATGGTGCTGCATGCTCTAACATCCAACTTACCGTCGCATGTCCTGCTTCATGATAAGCTATCGCCTTTTTCTCGTCTGGAGTTATTATTTTATTTTTCTTCTCAAGACCACCAACAATTCTATCTACAGCATCCAAGAAGTCTTGTTTTCCAACAGATTTTTTCTCTTTACGAGCAGCAATTAATGCAGCTTCATTGCACACATTTGCTATATCGGCACCCGAAAATCCAGGTGTTTGTTTGGCAAGGAAATCGGTATCTAAATTATCGTCTTTTTTTAGCGGCTTAAGGTGAACTTCAAAAATCTCTTTTCTTTCTCGCACATCTGGTAAGTCAACATATATCTGACGGTCGAATCGACCTGCTCGCATCAAGGCCTTATCTAAAACATCAGCACGGTTGGTTGCAGCAACCACGATAACATTGGTGTTGGTGCCAAATCCGTCCATTTCAGTAAGAAGTTGGTTTAAGGTATTTTCACGTTCATCGTTAGAACCTGAAAAGTTGTTTTTTCCACGGGCCCGACCAATAGCGTCTATCTCATCAATAAAGATAATTGAAGGAGATTTCTCTTTTGCTTGTTTAAAAAGATCTCTTACTCTAGATGCTCCCACACCTACGAACATTTCCACGAAATCTGATCCTGATAAAGAAAAGAAAGGAACTTTGGCTTCTCCAGCCACTGCTCTTGCAAGTAACGTTTTTCCAGTCCCGGGAGGTCCTACTAATAGTGCCCCTTTAGGAATCTTCCCTCCAAGCGAGGTATATTTTGTTGGGTTTCTAAGGAAATCTACAATTTCCTGAACTTCTTCCTTTGCGCCCTCCAAACCTGCAACATCTTTAAAAGAAGTTTTAACATCGGTTTTTTCGTCGAATAATTTTGCTTTCGATTTTCCTATGTTAAAAATCTGTCCTCCAGCTCCGCCACCGGCACCTGAAGACATTCGTCTCATAATGAAAATCCAAATTCCAATAATTACTATAAAGGGAAGTAACCCGATAATAACATCTCCCATGACATTATTCTCGGTACTTCTTGTAAGCTCAACATCTAAATTGTTTTCTGCTTCTATTTTCTTGAGATCATTCTCAAAATTTTGAAGATCACCAATCTCAAATTGATACGATGGATCAGAAGCACTTGGTTCTATTATAGAATTATTCTTATTCTTCGTATGAATACTCTTGCTTCTCGCATCATTCGTTAAATAAATCTTTGCTATTTTTCCATTTACAACGTGCACCCGTTCAACATCACCATCTTTTAGATAACTTTCGAATTCAGATTGCGTTGTCTGTGCAGGCTGAGTCCAACTACTGCCTCCAAAAAATTGAATACCTACGAAAACTAGAAATATGGCAACATATATCCAGATATTATTGAACTTAGGTTTTTTATTTTCAGGCTTTATATTTTTTTTCTCTTCTTCTGCCATAAGGCTTTTTTTTTAATACGTTGATTCTATTTTAACCGATTTTGCATCTCCCCATAGTCCTTCTATATCATAGAATTCTCGTATGTGCTTTTGAAATATATGGACCACCACATGGACAAAATCCATAAGTATCCATTCGGCATTATCACTACCTTCGATATGCCAAGGTTTTTCTTTTATTGATTTACTAACTGTCTTTTGTATGGAGCCTACTATTGCATTAACTTGTGTGTTAGAAGTTCCATTGCAAATTATAAAGTAGTCACAAACGGTGTTTTCAATATCTCGAAGGTCAAGAATTTCTATATCCTGCCCCTTTACTTCTTCGATCCCTTTTATTATATGCGATATAAGCTGATCTGTTCCTTTTACTTTCTCTGACATTAAAAAATTTTAATTTTCGCAAAGTTATTACTTTTTTGTTTCTTTAAAGACTTTGCGAACGTAATAGTAATACATTCTTTTCACATTGAAGATAATCAAACTTAATGCCATTGATTCTACCAATACTTACCTAAAAAACTTAAGTAAGAATGTAAGGCTGGAAGATGAACTAATTGTTTTAACAGAAAACCAAACCGATGGTCGTGGACAGATGAATTCAAAGTGGCAGTCTGTAGTTGGTCAAAGCCTTACTTTCAGTATCTTAAAGAGGTTCGATGAGCTCTCAATTACAGACCAATCTCAAATAACATATGCCACCACTTTAGGGATAAAACACGCCCTTGAATATTTAAATGTTCCTGCTGTATCAATCAAGTGGCCTAACGACATAATGTCATATCAGAAAAAGTTATGTGGCGTTTTAATTGAGAATCAAATTTTAGGACAGAAGATTTCGACATCGATTATTGGTATTGGTCTAAATGTAAACCAGACAGAATTCGAAAATTTACCACAGGCGACATCAATGAAATTAATTTCAGGAAATACATTCAATCTTGATGAGGTCTTCAAAGTGTTACTTGATGAAATACTTCGCTCTCTTCGAAATATTAGCAAGCTAAACTATGAACAATTCAAGGGTGATTATGAGCAATCTCTTTTTAGAAGAGATAAAGTTTCAGTTTTTGAAGATTCAAGGAAAACGAAATTCAGCGGTATAATCCGAGGAGTTACTAAAACAGGGGAACTTATCCTCGAATTGGAGGATGAACGCTTTCAGAATTATGCATTAAAACAACTAAAAATGTTGTTCTAAGCGGTCTTTAAATTTTCTGCAAGGGTTTCAATAAATTTTGAAATAGGTCCTTTTATCATCATCGCCATCATTCCACTGAATTCACCTTCAAACAACAACTCTATTTGGGAGCTTGACTCGTCCAGAGCTTCTATGTTCCCTGTTAGGGTGAAGGGGAGTTTATCGCTAATCGCTCCTAAAATAACTTCGGTGGGAGCATTTACTTCTTTGACTTCCAATGCTATTTCCGGCATTCCTTTTAAAGCAAATACGAAAGCGTTGTCTCTAATTACTTCAAATTTACTGGTATTTTCCGGCATCAACTGCTCAAAGTTTTTTACATCACTCAAAAATTCACATAAACTATTTGCATCTTTTTGAACGGTTACTTTACTACTTGATAATTTCATAGAATAATTTTTTTGAAGGTTGGAAACATATTTTGTATTACCTCTTTACTTTTTAGGCCAATTTGATGGGTCTTCGCGCCATTTCGATAAAAGAGAAACTTCTGCAGCCGATATATATTGGGAATTTTCAGCTTGCTTTAACAAATTGCGATAATCACTTAATGTATGCAGTTCTACATCGGCATTTTTAAAGTTTTCTTCCGCTATATCGAATCCATAAGTGAAGATTGCGACCATCCCTTTCACGTTTACATTTGCTTCTCGCAATGCCTCCACCGCTAATAGACTGCTCTTTCCTGTGCTTATTAAGTCCTCAACGACCACAACATTCTGGTTCGCTTCGATATATCCTTCAATTTTATTCTGTCTTCCGTGTTGTTTCGCCTCAGGCCTTACATAGCAAAATGGAAGGTTTAAATAATCGGCTACTAATGCGCCAATTCCTATAGCTCCAGTGGCTACCCCAGCAATGGCGTCCGGACTTCCATAGAGTTGCTCAATTTGATTCGCTAAGTGTTCTCTTAAAAAGTTTCTAATCTCCGGATATGATAACGTTATCCTGTTGTCGCAATAAATAGGAGATTTCCATCCCGAAGCCCACGTAAAAGGTTTTTGTGGTTGTAATTTAATTGCATTAATTTGCAGAAGTAATTCGGCGGTTTTTTGCGCCGTTTCTTTGTTTAATATCATTTTGCAAATGTATAAAGTTTTTGTCAAAGAAATTCCGATAATACTTTCCACTGAAAAAAAAATTGGAAAGGGTTATACTTCAATTCCATTGAAGGAAGTAAAGTTTAAAAATTTGATCAATCAGATCAATAATGGCGAACTATTATACGTGAATATTTACCATAAGAATGCTGAAAAATTAGAAAAATTTCTTCGGAAAAAATTACCGGTGGTTGAAGCAGGAGGTGGTCTTGTATACAACAGTAAGAAAGAAATACTTTTTATTCGCAGAAATTCGAAATGGGATCTTCCGAAGGGAAAAGTGGAAAAAGGAGAAAGCTACGAAGAAGCGGCAATTCGTGAGACAATTGAAGAAACCGGGGTACAAGACCTCGAAGTCAGGCGTTTTTTGACGAAAACCTATCATATTTTTAAAAGAAACGAAAAGTTTAAATTGAAAATTACGTACTGGTTCGAGATGTTTAGTGATTATTCAGGGCCATTAATTCCCGAACCCTCTGAAGGTATAAAGAAGGTTAAGTGGAAAAATTTTGAGAAATCTCAAAAAGCACTTCAGGATTCTTATGAAAATATAAAGTTACTTTTCCCTAAAGAATATTTAATTACTCACCCTAACGACAGGATATCTTAAATGTGCTTTTTCATAATTGGGCGATCGCTTGTGGATCCAATCCAGTTGTGTATACCAGTTATTAGAAAAGTTGCTATCTGAAGCTTTTTTTGCTTCAAACTCCTTCTTAATATTGGGATTATTGTCTAAAAACTCTTTGGCTAATTCTTCCCATACATAAGGTGAAAAGCCTTCCTTTTGTTGAAGAATAGCATCAAAAAAGTTCCAATTAAAAAAGGAATCGGTAGCTGTTGGTTCCAGTGTTTCGAGTAAATAACGCACCCCTTCTTGATCTGTGCTAATTATATAATCTCCTTTTCTAAATAAAACATCTTCCGTTTTTATCCCAACTTCAGTATTGTAATGAGGATAATGCCCTTCATAAGCATTCTGCGCTGTTTCGTAATTTTTAATTATATATACTTCGGAAGTAATTGTTGTGTCATTTTGAAAACGCTCTAAATTAATTTTATTTATTCTTAATAAATCAATCACGTTCCAGTACCCCTGAGGAATAATATACTTCGCAGGTATTGTAACGACGGCTTTTGGCTTAAAACTGTCGTAATAACTTACATCTCTTGTAAATGGTTTAGATCTGTCAAACCTAAGCCGTTTAGCGCCGGTGATGGTGCTAGGTAGCATTTCTCCCTCGTACCCTTTGAATGAAAGTTTAGTAATTTTAGTACTATCGATCTTCCAGGCTAATGGATATTCTTTACCGGCTTTAAAATGAGTGCGGGCATTTTTTCGGAATTCTTTTATAGTTTCCGCTTCATTATCGGTAATATAAATAAAACTTTTCATAAGCTCATAAGTGCCTTCCACACGTTCTTTATAAGGTTTTAACATATGTGTTTCAACCATCATACCTAGTGTATTGTAAAGCGCAGCGTAGCCGGTGGAGTATCGCGGGGAGTCAAAGAACTGTGAAAATCCGTTCTCCGGCTTACGGTTGAAGACATTTACATAGGGTGTAATATCCCATTTTTTTAATGCTAGTGAATCTGTCAATTGTGGCATCAGTGAAGTATGCAGGTAATTACCAAGATCTGACCCAAGTTTATCATGCTGAGTAAAAAGGTGAGTTAGAACATATTGATAGTCGGCACCATTGCTCACGTGATTATCAATAAATAAATCCGGTTTTACGGTTCTGAAAATTTCGGTGAAAGCACGGGCATTTTTAGTGTCCGCCTTGATAAAATCTCTATTAAGGTCGTAGTTACGCGCGTTGCCACGAAAACCGTATTCTTTGGGACCGTTCTGATTTGTCCTTGTACTGCTATTTCGGTTTAAAGCGCCTCCAATGTTGTAAACAGGGATAACTGCGACGATTGTGTTGACCGGAGATTTTAATTTACCATTCGCTAAATCTCGAATGAGAAGCATTGAGGCATCTATACCATCACTTTCCCCCGGATGTATTCCATTATTAATTAGAAGAATATTTTTATCTCTACTACCGGAGAATTCAGAGTCGAATGTTCTATTTGGGTTAAAGGTCACCAAATGAAGAGGTTCACCGCTGTCGGTTTTTCCCATAGTATAGATCGCGACCGAAGTATAGACCTCTGCTAGATTCGTGTAATAGTCTATTACATCCTTATATTCGGAGGTTTCGGTACCTTCAGATGTTTCGAAAAGGGTCGTGAAATCATATTTGTACTCGGAGTTTCGAGAGGTACAGGAAACAAGAAAAAACAGAGCTAGAAATGCGTAAATTCGGGTCATAATTTTTCTTAAAATGATGTTAATTAACAATTATCCACCAATTTCGAGGATTTTTTTCAAAAAATAAATAATTTCTTCTTTATATTGTGGTCATAATTTAATATAAAATACTTTAACATGAAGAAAATTACTTTAATGATGGCGGCAGGGTTATTTGCTTTGGCTGCTAATGCACAAAACTTTAGTGAAGTTTCGAATTCAACTTCAACAACGACTTCTAGTCCTGAATTTGCAATTTTATGGGATCAACCTTCTGTTGGTGGAAATGGAATCATCTCCGACATATCTACAGTAGATGGAGGACAAGTTTTCTCAACAGATGACTTTACATTAACTGAATCTAACCGAATTGACAAGATTACTGTGTATGGTTTTCAAAATAATGGAAACTTAGACATGCTTTTGGCAGGTTTCGATTTATACATCTACAATAACCTAGCTGGTTTTGATGTGCCGGATAGTGATCCAACTCAAGCTGGAACAGGAGTTCTGGAACTAGTTAATATCGACCCAATGGGTGGAGCTTTAAATTTAGTGATTGATGCATCAAACTATGCTTTTGAAGTTGATATTACTCTGGCAAATGGTGGTGATGTAATTCTACCTGCTGGTGATTACTGGTTGGTTTGCGCTCCGAGATTGGATATTACTCCGGTTTCTGACGGACCTTCTCGTTGGAATTGGTTCGATGCTGGAGTACCAACAGCCGGAAACAATGAAGCTCATTTAATTGATCCGGATGACATATTTGGAGCAGGTGCTACTTCTTGGACGGCTTTATCTGCATTAGGAGTAACTTTTGGTAGTGTTGCCTTTGTAGTTGAAGGTGAGCCTGCAGTTCTTAGTGTTGGAGACAACGTATCAGATCTGGTATCTGTATTTCCTAACCCTACTTCAGACGTGTTAAACGTACGAGTACCTTCAAACATCTCTGTTACCGGAGCAACATTATTTGATGTTCTAGGAAATGACACAGGTGTAAGACTTGTTAACGGACAGATCAATACTGCTAGCTTGGCTACAGGTGTTTATCTTTTAAACGTAGAAACCTCTGCCGGAACACTTACTCAAAAAGTAGTGAAAAAGTAGTGTGTACTAATATATTAAACAAAAAGCCTCGCAATTGCGAGGCTTTTTTATTTATATAAAGCTTACTTTTTATCCATTCATGGATACTAAGAACTCTTCGTTATTTCTTGTTTGCTTAACGCGATCGTTAATGAATTCCATCGCTTCAACAGGATTCATATCGGCAAGATACTTTCGCAATACCCACATCCGTTGAATCGTTGTATCATCAAGTAAGAGATCATCTCTACGCGTACTCGAAGAAGTAAGATCGATAGCAGGGAAAATTCTTCGGTTGGATATTTTTCTATCCAACTGCAGCTCCATATTACCGGTTCCTTTAAATTCTTCGAAGATAACTTCATCCATTTTCGATCCGGTCTCAGTTAAAGCCGTAGCAATAATGGTTAATGATCCGCCATTTTCTATATTACGAGCAGCACCAAAGAAACGCTTTGGTTTGTGAAGTGCATTTGCATCAACACCCCCACTTAATATTTTTCCACTGGCAGGTTGCACTGTGTTATAAGCACGTGCTAAACGTGTTATAGAATCTAATAAAATAACCACATCATGACCGCATTCAACCAATCTTTTGGCTTTATCGATAACAATATTTGCAACTCGAACATGTTCGGTAGCTTCTTTATCGAAGGTTGAGGCTACTACCTCGCCGCTCACATTTCGTTGCATATCGGTAACCTCTTCAGGTCTCTCATCGATAAGTAAGATTATTTGATATACTTCTGGATGATTTGCCGCAATTGCATTGGCAATATCTTTTAGTAACATCGTTTTACCCGTTTTTGGTTGAGAAACGATCATTCCACGTTGTCCCTTTCCGATAGGAGCAAATAAATCTATAATTCTTGTTGAGACAGTACTTTGACGGTCTGCAATATTAAATTTTTCCTGCGGAAATAAGGGCGTTAAATGTTCAAAAGAAACTCGGTCACGAACCACATTCGGGTTCAAACCGTTAATTTTATTCACTTTAATAAGCGGAAAATATTTTTCTCCTTCTTTAGGTGGGCGAACTTCACCCAATACAGTGTCTCCGGTCTTTAAACCGAATAAACGAATTTGTGATTGAGACACATAAATATCGTCGGGAGAAGATAGATAATTGTAGTCGCTAGATCGTAAGAATCCGTAGCCATCCTGCATTATATCCAAAACTCCTTCACTCTCAATAATTCCGTCGAACTCAAAATCGGGCTCACGATATCTGTTTCGGGAGTCCTTATTACCGTTGTTCCGGCTTTCCTTTGATTTATTACTTTTCGAATCCCTTTGATTTTTCTGTCTTGTATCGGTATTTCCGGTATTAGAATCCTTTTGATTAGAATTTCCTCGGTTGTCGGAAGGTTTTGGTTTGTCCTGCGAGCGATTATCGTCCTTTTTAGCCTTTTCATCAACGTTCTTATTCTGATTCTGACGCTGAGGTTTTCTAGGATTCTTCGGATTGCGATTTTCGTTTCTCTGAGGGCGTGGTTTAGGACTCTTATCCTGAGTGCTGCTTGCACTATTTTCATTTTTGTCGGCTTCTTTCTCAGCCGGTGCCGGTGTTGAAGTTACTTCCGGAACGACTGCTTTAACCGCTTTCGGGTTGGCAGCCTGGTAATCTAAAATCTGATATACAAGATCTAATTTTTTTAACGTACGATATTTAGGTACATCTAATTTTTTAGCAAGTTCCTGAAGTTCAGGTAGTTTTTTTGCTTTTAATTCTGAAATTTCTAACATTTAAATAATATAAGTTTATTGAATTTGTGTTTCCTTAAAGGATGGTGAGTATATTCTGAAAAATTATTGAAGACTAAGTAACCGTGATTGAATTGGTTACGAATTGATATTGCAATTATACAACAATAAATTAAATTCTTCATTTAAATTTTTAAAAAAGAAACCCTATTTTTGCATGCAATTAACAAAATGTTGAATGTTACAACGAATACAAACCATTTATATGCTGATCTCTGCTTTAGTAGTAGGGGCTCTTTATTTGTGGTTTCCGGTTGTAACTAATGAAGCCGGTATGTTGGTGATTGATAGAAGTGAACCCTTGGTTTTCGGACTAATCCTTGTGTCACTGGCTCTAGCAATAATTTCTATTTTAAATTTTAAAAAACGACAATTACAATTTGTACTGAATCGTTTAAATATCATATCAAACTTTGTATTACTGGGAGTTTTCGTTTACAGGTCGCTAACTTTATCCGGAGAGACATTAGTCTCAGAGAAGGGTATTGGGGTGCTACTTCCTATCATTTCTATCGTTTTTTTAGTGCTGGCCAATAAGGCCATTAAAAAGGATGAGGATCTCGTAAAATCTGTGGACCGTCTACGTTAAACTATAGCTTAGTATATTAGTGCGAAACCCTCAAAGAATGCCATCTTTGAGGGTTTTTTTATATATATAGGACATATTTTTTTTGGTTAGTTCTACAAGCCTTAATTTCATTACATCCGGCGGTCGATCTTAAGGCCATGTCTACAATTAGCTTAGCGTTCAAACTCAATAACTTCTAGATTACTGATATTTTTACCATCAATTTCGAATCGCAACATGGTTCTAACTTTGTGGAATCCGTGTTTTCCCGCCGCACCGGGATTCATATGTAAAAGTCCCCTTTTTTTATCATTCATTACTTTTAGAATATGTGAGTGCCCACAAATAAATAGTCGGGGGGGATTACTATTAATCTCCTCTCTTATCGCCGGACTGTATCTTCCGGGATAACCACCGATATGAGTAATTAAGACGTCAACTTCTTCACATAAAAACCTATTGTTTAATGGAAACTGACTTCTTGCTTTTGCGTCATCGATATTACCATAGACAGCGCGTAGAGGTTTTAACTTTTCTATTGCATCTGTAACTTTTAGATCGCCAATATCTCCGGCATGCCAAACTTCATCGGCTTGTTTTACGTATTTAAGAATCTTTTCATCAATATAACTATGAGTGTCGCTAAGAAGAAGAATTTTGGTCACGCTTGGAAAGGGTTGGGTTTTAAAAATAAAAGTTTGTTAATATTGAGTGCAAAGTTATGAATTACAATTCAGGATCTTATAATTGCTTGAACATGTTGTATATCTTATTCGTTATCCATGCTCCATTTTAATCGAAACTTTATTCTTCACGAGCAGATTCTATTTCGTAATTTTGTTTTTTAGAACGTTCGGGTGCGATACTTTATTGAAATAGCTTATAGCGGTAAGAAATATCATGGCTGGCAAATGCAGCCGGATGCTATAACTGTACAGGAGGAATTGGAAAAAGGACTTTCTACCATTCTTCGGAAAAATATTAAAGTAACTGGTGCGGGGCGAACAGATTCAGGTGTTCATGCGAAGCAACTATTTGCCCATTTCGATCTCGACGAAATTGAATCAGCTTCAGAATTGATATTTAGGCTAAATTCTTTTCTTCCGAAGGATATTGCAGTCAGACAAATTCTGCCGGTCAAAGATGAAGCACATGCACGATTCGATGCTTCCGAGAGAGCTTATGAATACATTATTTCTCTCGAAAAAGATCCTTTTTTAGATGATTTTGCTCATACCCTACATTTAAAACCAGACACTGAGTTGATGAATGAAGCGGCCGGAATGTTATTGAACTATAACGATTTTCAATGCTTTTCGCGTACCAATACCGATGTAAAAACGTATAATTGTAATGTGAAGTTCGCTTCTTGGAACGAAGATAAAAATCTATTAATTTTCACCATCGTCGCTGATCGTTTTCTTCGAAACATGGTAAGGGCGATTGTAGGAACCTTGTTAGAAGTTGGTTTTGAAAAGAAGACATTGGAGGATTTTAAGGAAATTATTGAAAGCAAAAACAGAGCAGAGGCTGGAGCATCCGCGCCGGCGCATGGATTGTATCTCACTAAAGTGAGCTATCCCAAAGAAATATTTTTAAATAATTAAGAAAGACCCCTGCCGTTGCGGGGAATATTATGGCAGATTCAGGTAACGCATTTGATTTTAAACTGTTTAAACGATTATTGGCTTTTACCAATGCCTATCGCGGTGTATTCTATTTCGTCGCGTTTGCCGCTGTTGCAATGTCTGGTCTTGCTATTCTTCGACCATACTTATTAAAAAGAGCAATAGATGAATCTATAGTACCAAAAGATAGTGAAGGTTTTGTTTTCTTCATTTCCCTTATGTTGGGAGTTCTGATACTAGAAGTTATATTTCAATTTGCTTTTATTTTTTACGCGAACTGGCTGGGCCAAAGTGTTGTTAAAGATCTAAGAGTTAAACTTTTCAAATTAATGATGAGTTTTAAAATGAAATATTTCGATAAAAGCGCGGTGGGTAGATTGACAACAAGAGCTGTTAACGACATTGAAACTATTTCCAGTATCTTTAGTGAAGGATTATTTATGATAATCAGTGACCTGCTTAAAATGGGGGTTATTGCCGGATTCATGTTGTATCAGAGTTGGCGATTATCTTTAATAGTATTTGCTATACTACCACTTATACTTTATGCCACAAGAGTTTTTCAACGGGCAATGAAAGTTGCTTTTGAAGATGTGAGAAATCAAGTCGCGAACTTAAATTCGTTTGTACAGGAAAGGATCACCGGCATGAAAATCGTACAAATCTTCACGCGTGAAGAAACCGAATACAGACGCTTTAAGGAAATCAATAACAAACATAAAAAGGCGTGGGTGAAAACGGTATGGTATAACTCCATATTTTTTCCAATTGCTGAAATGGCTTCTTCTGTCGCCATTGGCTTGTTAGTTTGGTATGGTGGTTTAAATGCCGCTGGTGGTGGCTTAATCACTTTAGGATTAATAGTAATGTTTATCGATTTATCCCAAATGCTATTCAGACCTCTTCGTCAAATAGCAGATAAGTTCAATACCTTACAGATGGGAATGGTAGCTGCAAACAGAGTGTTTGCCATATTGGATACAGAATCGCACATTAACGATAAAGGTGATTTGGAGTTAGAGAACGCTCAGGGTCGGATAGATTTTGAAAATGTTAGTTTTGGGTATACTCCGGAGGAACCAGTGATTAGAGATATTTCTTTTTCTGTATTGCCGGGGCAAACAATTGCGATAGTTGGAGCAACAGGAGCCGGAAAAACTACAATAATTAATCTGCTGAATCGCTTTTACGAGATTGACTCAGGCGTCATTTCTATAGATAACACTTCTATAAAAGATTATAAATTAGCTTCCCTTCGCGGGGAGATCGCCTTGGTGCTTCAGGATGTATTTTTATTTGCGGATACAATTTTAAATAATATCACACTATACGACCCTAGTATTACTGAAAATGAAGTAATCGCAGCCGCAAAAGAAATTGGAGTTCACAAATTTATCACTTCTCTTCCGGGAGGATATCACTATAACGTGAAAGAACGTGGTAGCATGTTATCTTCAGGGCAGCGTCAGTTAATAGCATTTCTCCGTGCCTATGTGAGTAAACCGAGTATCCTAATTTTAGACGAGGCAACATCTTCGGTTGATACCTATTCCGAAGAAATGATTCAGACCGCTACCGATAAAATTACAAAGGGCAGAACGTCGATTGTAATTGCCCACCGACTCGCAACCATAAAAAAGGCAGATAAGATCTTGGTAATGGACGCCGGAAAGATTGTGGAAACCGGAACACATAAAGAATTACTCAAAAAAGAGGATGGTTATTACAGAAAACTCTACGAGGTCCAGTTCATGACCGAAGAAGCAATATAAAAAGCCGTTTGTTTGGCCTTTTGCGCATCCAGCATTTGCTGAAAATCTCCATTAATTAACAAGAAAATAAGTTGTAATATCCCTATTGCAATTAATAAAACTATTGCTATAAAAATAAATAGAAATGAGCGCAACGCCATAGCACCCATGCCCATTTTATATAACTTCTTATAGGTATAAACAGTATAGATAAATAAAAGGGGAAAAAGTGAATAACTCGTGATATAAAAATTTCCACCCAGCATAACACTTACCATAACTATAGGAAAAGTGAATAAGGTAAATTGCCCAAAAATATAAGCCATAGTGACCAGATGCTCCGTGAAATTTAATTTTTTGATCCCATAGAAAGTCAGTCTCGCCATAAGCGCGTAAATCGGAATATTAATCAGAGCCAGAATGGTGTAATAATCATAGGTCCACTCCATGTCCATATTCGCTTGTGGATTATTTTCTGGTACAATCACTGAAATATCAAGGGACTCCGGAAAGAACTTCCTGAGAATGAATATTTGAACCCCTGCAATTGTTAAAGCGATGGCGTAGTAGCTAATAGCGTTGACGTATTTTTTTCTTACCCCATTAATGTAACCTCCAATTACTTCGTCGGGTTTAGTGAAAAGATGCAGAAAAGTGCGTAATAAAGTATTATCTATATTAAAATATTTTTCTGTGAATTCCCCCCAAAGGTACTTTAATGTGAGTCTGTGATCGATTACTTTTGCACCGCAATTTTCGCAAAATTTAGCATCTTCAGACAATGGTACTTGACAGTTTTTACAGTTCATAAACGGCTTAGCTTAAATCTTTGGTAAGTATTTCGTTGAGTTCGTCGAGGTCCTTGAAGAATATGAATTCCCCGTCCTTTAAATAAGAGATTTGTCCGTTTTCTTCCGAAACTACCAAACAAACTGCATCGGTTTTCTCTGTAATTCCTGCTGCGGCTCTATGTCGTAGACCAAAACGCAAAGGGATTTTGCGATCGTTGGAGACCGGCAGAATTATGCGAGTGGCTGTGATCGTACCATCTTCAATTATCGTGGCGCCGTCATGTAACGGACTATTTTTAAAGAAAATACTTTCAAGAATAGGTTGATTCAGCTTAATATTCATTTCATCGCCACTATTTTTTACGAAATCGAGACTATTGTTTCTCTGGAAGACAATAAGTGCTCCTGTTTTACTCTCTGCCATTTTTCTGCAGGCATCTATTGCAGCTTTTACATGTTCTTTGTTGGCAGTATCTTCCGAAAGCAGTTTGAATTTATTAAAGAAACGTCGCCTCGCATTTACGTTAGTAGAACCAACCATTAACAGGAATCTCCGAATTTCCTGCTGAAAAACCACAATTAGAGCGAACATTCCAACACCTAGAAAACCGCCGAGGATTTTACTGAGGAGCTCCATCTGAAGCAGTTCGGTTAGTCTCCAAATTCCATAGACAATAACAATTCCAATAAAGATATTAATAGCTGCGGTACCCTTCACTAATTTGTAGAGATAGTACAGAAGAAATGCCACCAATACAATGTCAACAATATCAATAATTCTTATGTCCAGGAATTCCAAAGGCAGTCGGTTTTTGTAAAAGTAATTTAAAATTCTTTAATTATAGAGGTTGAATTAGTTCAATAACTGAAGCAATTTTATACACTCCATCGCCTCATTTACGTCATGAACCCGAAGTATAGAAGCTCCTTTTTGTAACGCAACAGTATGTAATGAAGTCGTTCCGTTCAAGGCCTCATTCGCACTCACATCCAAACTTTTATAAATCATCGATTTTCGAGAAACGCCTACTAAATAGGGTACGTCAAGATGTTCAAAAAGTTCAAGATTGTTCAGTAATTCAAAACTTTGCTGTCGGGTTTTGGCGAAGCCAAAACCCGGATCTGCAATAATATCGTTGATTCCCGCTTCTCGAGCGGCTGCAATTCTTTCTGAAAAGTAAAAAAGCACCTCTTTGGTTACATTATCATAATCGGTTAGCTTACTCATGGTTTGAGGCGTTCCTCTCATATGCATCAAAATAATAGGAACTTTTAAATGTCCAACAGCAGCGAGCATCTTGTCATCCATCGTTCCGCCGGAAATATCATTCACAATACAAGCCCCAGCAGCAATTGCTGCTTTGGCAATCCCACTTCTGAAAGTATCCACCGAGATTAATGCTTTAGGAAAAGCTTTTAGAATAGTCTCAATGGCAGGAATAACACGTTTTAATTCCTCCTCTTCCGAAACATCTGTAGCTCCGGGCCGCGAGCTATAGCCTCCAACATCCAAAAAAGCGGCTCCTGCATTCAGCATCGTTCCGGCTTGGGCTTCAATCTCTCTTTTTGCAACTGTCTTTCCACCATCATAAAAAGAATCTGGTGTAACGTTTATAATGCCCATAACCTTCGGAATGGACAGATCTATTAGCGTACCCTTACAATTGATGGTTTTCAATTTTTTAAATTGATTTATTTAAGCGAAATTTACGCAAAATCTTACACATCAACATGCCCGATACTTCAAAACAATACAACGACGTGATTGAAACGTGCAGAGCGTTGTTTATCAATAAAATGAAAGATTATGGAAGCGCCTGGCGCATTCTTCGATTACCTTCCTTAACCGATCAGATTTTTATAAAGGCCCAGCGTATTCGCGGATTGCAACAAAATTCTGAACGCAAAGTCGATGAAGGAGAAGTAAGCGAATTTATGGGAATTATTAATTATTCGGTTATGGCTTTGATACAGTTGGAAAGAGGGGTGGTAGAACAACCCGATTTGTCACTTGAAGAAGCGACCCAGCTCTATGATGAGAAGGTAGCAATTACCAAGCAATTGATGCTGAATAAAAATCATGACTATGGGGAAGCTTGGCGTGATATGCGCGTAAGCTCCCTAACCGATCTTATTCTTCAAAAGCTGTTGAGAGTAAAACAAATTGAAGACAATCAAGGCAAAACCTTAGTTTCCGAAGGAATTGACGCAAATTATCAGGATATGATTAATTATGCGGTTTTTGCATTAATTCACTTAAGTGAAAATTAAAATTTTGAGTATATGAAAATTATAGTTGGCATTTCAAGAATATTCGTAGGTATTCTATTTATCATAAGCGGTTTAATAAAGTTAAATGACCCGGTGGGTTTCTCTTTTAAACTGAAAGATTACTTCGCTCCCGAAGTATTGAACCTCGAATTCTTAGTACCGTACGCTTTGCTAATCGCGATTTTTGTAGTGATCTTCGAGGTGCTTCTCGGTATTATGCTATTATTGGGTTACATGAAGAAATTTACCCTGTGGAGTTTGTTACTCATGATCGTTTTCTTCACCTTTCTAACATTCTATTCAGCATACTTTAATAAAGTTACCGATTGTGGATGCTTTGGAGATGCTCTGAAACTAACCCCCTGGGAATCTTTTACAAAAGATGTGGTGTTATTGGTTCTAATCTTGGTTTTATTCTTCGGAAGTAAATATATTCAACCTTTCTTCACGAAGGGAACGCGCAGCATTATCGTGTTTGCTTCCTTTGTAGGCTGTTTAGCGATCACGTATCAGGTGCTACAACATTTACCCTTCATAGATTTTAGACCTTATAAGATCGGCGCGAATATAACGGAAGGAATGTCGTATCCCGAGAATGCTCCTAAGCCAATTTTCGAATACAACTGGAAATTCAAAGTGAACGGGGAAGAGAAGGTTTTTACAACAAGCGGTGATTACCCTGAAGTTGATGGAGAGTTCATCGAGGTTGAAACCAAAGAACTTCAGGCGGGTTACGAGCCTCCTATTCATGATTTTACTATTGAACGTGACGATACAGACTTTACCGAGAAATTTTTAAATGAAGAAAATCTAGTAGTGGTTATCGCGTACAATTTGAGTAATACAGAAAAGGAGGGGTATAGCAATATCCGAACAATTACGAACGAAGCTTTGAAAAAAGGGTATAAAGTAATAGGTTTATCTGCTTCTTCTCAATCGGTGATGGAAAATTTAGCTGAAGAATACGCACTCAATTTTAAGTTTTATTTCTGTGATGAGACCACCTTGAAAACAATTGTTAGAAGTAATCCGGGGATTCTGGAATTGCAAAAGGGAACGATAATGCAAAAACTTCATTGGAACGATGCTCCCGATTTAAAACTGAAAACTTTGAAAACGGCAATGCCTAATTTAGATTTTAAACTAAAAAGAAGGTTAGATAGTATTGCTGTTCTGGATCAGCGATACCGTAAATTAATGCAGGCTGGTTCTCCAGAGGAACTAGAGACTTTGGGCAAAGAAATGGGCTTGACAAAAGAAGAGTATACCGGGGATCATATGTCGCTGCAAATGGTCATCGACAGTACGAATATGGATTTTGTAGAGAAAATATTTAAAACGAAAGGGTATCCGGGAAAATCCATGGTAGGAGAGTCTTCTAATATGGCGGCATGGTATGTATTACAACACAACCCCGATAAAATCCCTACTTATCTCCCAATGATTAAAAAGGCGGCAGAAGAGGGTGAAATCTCCATGAGAGCCGCAGCGATGATGGAAGATCGTTACTTGATGACGGAAGGAAAACCACAAATCTACGGAACACAAGGTATGCGATACGACGATGAAAGAGGAGCTTTTATTTGGCCGATCAAAGACCCGGAAACCGTTAACCAGCGACGGGCTCAAGTTGGCTATGAGGATACAATTGAGGAATACGCCAAAATTCTTTTTGGTGCAGATTTCGTTTATAAAGTGCTCACCATTGATGATGTAAAACAATAAGTGTGACCGGATATATTCTTCAAAAATTGGGCTATGCTTTACTTACTTTATTTGGAGTAGTTACCGTTATCTTTCTCTTATTCACAATTCTTCCCGGCGATCCGGCACGTATGATGCTTGGTCAGAATGAAAATGCCGAGCAAATTGCGATTGTAAAGAAAAAGTATGGCTTCGATAAACCAATAAGTACTCAGTATTTATACTACATCAACGATTTGTCTCCTATATCTTTTCACAGTACTAACCCCGATGATTATACTTTTCTTTCAGATGGAAAATATCAAGCAACTAATCTTTTCACGTTAGGAAATATTTCAACGGTTCTTAAAGTTCCATACCTACGTGAATCTTTTCAGAAAAATGGTAAGAGCGTAAGTTCAGTAATAGCCGAAACGCTTCCGAATACAGCTATTTTAGCAATTTCCGCTATAATAATTGCCATGTTCCTTGGCATTTTATTAGGGATAGTTTCTGTACTGTTTAAAGATGGTTGGATAGATAGACTGATACAGTTGGTAAGCACATTAGGCATGAGCGTTCCTTCCTTTTTTAGTGCAATTATTTTCGCTTGGCTTTTTGGATATATATGGCATGAATATACTGGTTTAAATATGACGGGAAGCCTATACGAGGTAGACGATTTCGGTGAAGGAAAATATATTCAGTGGAAAAATTTAATCCTTCCGGCTATTGTTCTGGGTATTCGTCCACTAGCCGTGGTAAGTCAGTTAATGCGAAATTCACTACTCGAAGTGCTAAGTCAGGATTACATCAGAACCGCAAAAGCCAAAGGCCTGGCCTTTTTCACCATCATAAGGCGTCATGCCTTAAAAAATTCATTAAATCCGGTTGTTACAGCAATTTCGGGATGGTTTGCCTCAATGTTGGCAGGAGCAGTGTTTGTGGAATATATTTTTGGATGGAATGGCTTGGGAAAAGAAATTGTTGAGGCGCTTAATACCTTAGATCTTCCAGTGATTATGGGAGCTGTGATTGTGATCGCCGGACTTTTTATTCTTATCAATATCCTGGTGGATATTATCTACGGTTGGCTGGATCCAAAGATCAGTAATCGATAATGCAATCTATGTTAACATAAATAAAAAGCGTAAGTAAAATATAAAAAACATTTAGACCTTTGTATTAAACATTAGTAGTGATGAAAGAGAAAAGAAAACAAATAGTTGCCGGAAATTGGAAAATGAATAATAATCTTTCAGAAACAGAAAACTTGCTGAAAGACCTCAAAAAACAAGTTTTTCCTGAAGATGTATCCGTAATGGTTGCGCCAAGTTTTACAAATTTATTTCATGCTTTTCAATCGGTAATAGACCACCCTATCGAGGTTGTTGCTCAAAATATGCATCAATCAGAAGGTGGTGCATTCACCGGGGAGGTTTCTGCTGATATGCTGAAAAGTGTGGGAGTGCAAACTGTTATCTTAGGTCATAGTGAACGACGCGCATATTTTCATGAGAGTAATGAGCTGTTAGCTGAAAAAGTAAATACCGCCCTTCAAAACGATATGAGGGTTATTTATTGCTTCGGCGAAGAACTCAATGACAGAAAGGAAGGTGAGCATTTTGAGAAAGTTTTATCACAATTAACGCAAGGATTATTTCATCTTTCAGAGCATGACTGGGATAATATAGTTTTGGCATACGAACCTGTTTGGGCGATTGGTACCGGAGAGACGGCAACACCCGAACAGGCACAGGAAATGAGCCTGTTTATACGAGAACAGATTGCTGAAACTTATTCTGAAAATATCGCGCAATCGGTTTCTATTCTTTACGGTGGAAGCGTAAAACCGGATAACGCATCAGAAATCTTCGGAAAGCCCGATATCGATGGCGGTTTAATTGGCGGCGCAGCACTGAATGCTGAGAGTTTTATGCAGATAATCAATGCTTTTAGTAAGAAGCTTCACTAGATAATTTCAGACTTCCAAAAGTTAACTTAGAATGAATTATATCGAATATTCCTTTACCGTTTCTCCTCTTCAGCCCGGAGCGGAAATATTAATCGCAGAATTAGGTAGTGCAGGTTTCGAAAGCTTTGTTGAAACTGAAACTGGGGTGACTGCATATATTCAGAAAGAAGAATGGACTGAAGCCATTTTGAACGATATTCAAATACTCGCTTCAGAAGAGTTTGTAATAGAATATACTACATCAGAGATAGAGCAGGTAAATTGGAATGCTGAATGGGAGAAGAATTTTGAGTCCATTGAGGTAGATGAAAAATGTGTGGTAAGAGCGCCTTTTCACCCTAAAACAAATGTCCCTTATGAGATCGTAATTGAACCGAAGATGTCATTCGGAACCGGGCATCATGAAACCACATATATGATGCTTCAGCATATATTGGAGAATAATTTCAAAAATAAGCGCGTTCTTGATATGGGGTGCGGAACAGCTGTGTTGGCGATCTTAGCAGAAATGCGAGGTGCAAAACTTATTGATGCCATCGACATTGATGAATGGTGTTTTCAGAATTCTGAAGAAAATGTGAACAGGAATAATTGTAGAAATATTTCTGTTCATTTAGGAGATGCTTCGATATTAGCGGGCAAGCGTTATGATATAATTATCGCCAATATCAACCGCAATATTCTTTTGGATGATATGCATAAATACCGCAATTGTTTATCGGAAGGAGGAGAGCTTTATTTAAGCGGATTCTATTCTGAAGATTTACCAATCATTCAAGATTGTTGCAATAATTTGGGATTTACTTTCGTTGATAAAAAAGAAAGAAATAATTGGATAGCTGCCAAATTTAGCATCTAATAAGCTAATTTTTAGAGTTATTTTTTGGTTTTTATCGTTTCTTTTTTGAAATTTATACTAGTTATGAGTACCAGAGAGAAAATAGAAGAGGAAGTTTCGGTTGCTGAATTAGAGAGCGATCAGAATGAGATTGTATTATTTAATGATGATGTAAACACTTTCGATCATGTTATTGATACACTAATCTATGCTTGCGAACATACTCCCGAGCAAGCCGAACAATGTTCAATTATTGTTCACTTTAAAGGAAAATGTACGGTTAAAACTGGCGCGTATAGCGAGTTGGAACCTCGTTGTTCTATGCTCCTGGATGCAGGTTTAAGTGCTGAGATTCAATAACTCATCTCCTCTACATATTAACACATTACCAATTTTTACGCAACTTTAGTGTTAAATTCATAAATTTTGT
The DNA here is from genome assembly GCA_965367015.1 of uncultured Ulvibacter sp. Classification (GTDB taxonomy): domain Bacteria; phylum Bacteroidota; class Bacteroidia; order Flavobacteriales; family Flavobacteriaceae; genus CAXBES01. Next base: position 1,378 of record CBDUGY010000032.1, on the reverse strand, counting down.
CGACATACATTGCGGAATTCTCATTTTTATTTATTAGTTTTAGAATAACAAACTTAAATTTTTATTCACTAATTCTAAATCATTAATTATGAGAAAATTAAAATTTGGACTTTTAGGCTGCTTAGCCTTAAGTCTGGTCTTTGTATCATGTTCAAAAGACGAAGAATCCCCGGAAATCAACAATGAAACCGCAAGTTTTACCAAAGAAGTTCCCCAGCGGTTATTAGACATTGTAAAATCCCTCGAAATGAATACCGACTATGTTCGTTACGATACTTTCCATTTCCCCGATGGAAGTAGTGAGGAGCGTATTTTTATTGAAGATGATATCACAATGACAGAAGCTGATCTCTTGGCTCTTGAGGGTGTTGATATCAATTCGAGACAATACAGCACCAATAATTTGGTGAGTCAGGGTAGAAATATATCCATTATCGGTTATACCGGTGGGAGTCAGGCACTGTCCAGCAAAGAAAGAACTGCTTTGCAATGGGCTGTAAATAATTACAACCGTTTAAGTGGTGTTTCCATTAGTTTCACCTTAACTTTTGGTACGGGTTATCAAAATAAAGACATGGTAGTTTATAATAATACTGTAAACAACCCTAATGGTGCCGGAGGAAGCGCTGGTTTTCCTAGTGGTGGACTTCCGAATAAGTATGTTCAGATCTACGGACTTTCTGGCTATAGCACAAATGTAAACGAACATGTAATTACTCATGAAATAGGTCACTCGGTAGGGTTTCGCCACACCGATTGGTTTAGTCGCCAAAGTTGTGGCCAAAACACCAATGAGGGTTCTGCCGGTGTAGGTGCGAATCATGTAGCAGGAACTCCAACCGGTTATGACTCAACTTCCATTATGTTGGCGTGTTTCAGTTCGAGCGAGGACGGAGAATTTAATGCTAACGATATTACCGCTTTGCGAGCTATGTATTAACAAACCTAACTTGCGCAATAGGAAGCCCGCCATTTAGGCGGGCTTTTTTATTAAAAAATCGTAGCTTTTTTTTATTCAAGTAGTGATATGTGTATATTAATTTTTATATTTGCACCCCAATAATGGCCACGTGGCGCAACTGAATAGCGCACTTGATTACGGCTCAAGAGGTTCCAAGTTTGAATCTTGGCGTGGTCACGAAGAATTAAAGAATCCGAACGTTAAATTCTTTTTATTGATAACTTTACAATATGATCAACCCTGAAGATTACATCCGAGATATACCAGACTTTCCGAAAAGTGGAATTGTATTTAAAGATATCACACCTTTACTTGGGAACTGGGAAGCCATGTCCTTTTGCCTAACCGAATTAATTAACCTGCTTGAAAATCAAAAAATCGACAAAGTGGTTGGAATAGAGTCCCGGGGTTTCTTTT
>CBDUGY010000031.1:0-24463 GCA_965367015.1 uncultured Ulvibacter sp. | reverse complement strand
GGCCTATAAGGAACCAAAACCACTTTAACCGTAGTATCTTTTAAGATTCTTCTTACCAGGCTGTATTCTTTAAATTTGTCGTGGTTTAAGATCCAGATGTATTTTGTTTTCTTCGGAAAGGATGCTATCATTGTTTCGTAGTTGGTATAACTTGAAGAAATAGCGATATTGGGTTGTGACTGCAGCACAGAATCAATAACATTAATATTTTCCGAAGGCTTTGTAGGCAGATAGTAGCTCGTTTTAAAACCGGCATTCGTAAACCTCGGAAGCGCCTCCGGATAGCGCGATTCAATAAGAACCTTGTTTAACGGATAGGAGCTCTCTTGGAAAAGAGAGGTTAGTTTTTCGAAGATCCGATCGGCATTAGAAGCTTTCAAATTTTTAATATCTAACCACATAAACGGACGTTGTCCGTTCTCAATTTTCGAGAGATATACTTCAAAGGTGAGTCCGGTAGAAGGTGCCGGCGGATGGTTTACGTCTAGGGTGTTGGTGTCTTCCAAATAGATGAGATCTAATTCAATCCCTTCAAAGTATTGTATAGCCGAAACTAACTTATTTGTGTCATTTACCCTATGTGCCCAGATTTTATCATAGTGCCCTAAAAAAGAAACTCGATATGGGTTAAAACGGTAAATCACAACCAATATCAGCAATACGCTAATAAGTATAACCCCTGCTTTAATTTTAGTTCCTCTCGTCATAATTAATGCTGTCCTTGATTATACGTGTTCGCTTAATAAAACCCTCATTAAAAATGCTTCGGCTCGCATCAAATCCCTCAAAACGTATGTCACTTAAGTCTGAGAAGCTATGAATAAAATCCTCTAAACTGTAGCGACGTCCTGAAAGTATTTCCGAAGATAACAAATCGGGCCGTTGTTTTTTGTATTTTTCTGAAAGCCACAATATAAAAGGTACTTCAAACATTGGCCTGGTTGCATGGAATTCATTGTGACCCGCATAATCCATTACATCAAAAACATCGTCTCCGTGGTCTGAAAAATACAATACAGAGCTGTTTAATCCTTGAGATTTAACCTTATCAATTATACTTCTAATTATAAAGTCATTGTAGCGTACCGAATTATCGTATTCATTGATTATCGTTTTTTCCTTTTGGTTCTTATATGATAGCGGTTCTTTATCGTCAAAATATCGGAAACTATCCGGATACCTCTTTTTATAGGCGATGTGAGTACCGATTAGCTGAATAAAAATTATTTTTCTTTCCTGATCCTGTGCGAGAACACGATCCAGAGCGGGTAAAATGTTTTCGTCATAATAATAAGCCTGATAGTCGTCTGTAGCCATAAAGTATTTATGTTTAGCAGCACTACCTATTATAGTTGTTACACTCTCGTGTATTCCCACGGGCTTTTGGTTCGAAATCCAATAGGTTTCATAGCCTCCGGCATTGGCTAATTGGACTACAGAACCATTCTTGTCTTTATCTGGATCATTAAAATTTGAAAGTGTTAGCACTTTTTCGAGAGATAGTATCGTGTGAACATGAGGGGCGATAACGCTGTCGAAAACAATTAGTTCGTCTTTTATTTCAATAAGGAGAGGGTTGGTTTCGCGATTATATCCATACAATTGCATATGCCAATTAGTTGTAGACTCACCAATAATTATTACATGAGTTTGTGGTGAGGTAACGCCGGAATGCACAACCAAATAATCACTATTTTCTTGTGCCAAGCTAGCCTTTAGGTTCTCTTTGGTTTGAAGATACTCTTGATAAGAGCCCAAGGCAGTTATAATTATATTATTGGTTCTGTAATGTTTTTGAATAAAATAAAAACTTACCGGTATTATTAAGAAAAGGGCAATTTTTATAAGCATACTTTTAGGCCGCGATACATTGATTTTCATCTGCTCTTTCTTTTGAAAGAACTGCAGCCATATCCAATAAAACAATGGCAGGATTAGCAGGAGTAAAATGGCTATAACCTCGAAACTGAAATAGTTAACCAAAAAATCGGATGCTTCGGCGCCATTTGTTTCGAATATGACAAAAAGAGCTGACGCACTAAGTTTTACATCGTAGTGCTGATAAAAGCTCAATTTAACGAAGGCGAAAAATGTCAAACCTAAGTAAAAAATGAGAAAAATTATTTTACTGAAAGTGACAGAAAGAAGTAGTGTTACAAAAGCAAAGCAAAGCAAGGATAATAATCCAAATGATACGACCTCATTAAAATAATCCTTTGAGGACGGAATACTCCATATCCCGACGAAAATAATAATTAAAAGGGGGTAAAATAAAATTGAAGTATGTTGAAACCAGGAGTAAAATTTATGTTTTAAAAAAGAAGCTGGAGCCATGAAAGTGTAAATCTGACTCAAAGTTATCAATAAATCCTACACCGCAGTTGAGAAAGTTTTTATTGCGTCTATCAGAATTTCTAAAAATTAAGAGATTTTGGCTAAAAAAAGAGGCTTTTAAGAGAATTTTATGGCTTAAATTTAAACTATTAACCGCTTATTAACAATGGATTCCATCTTCTCTAAGTATCTTTGTTATAGATTTATTAATTACTCTTTAAAAACAACAAAATTATGGCATCAAATACTGGACAAACATTATTAGCACTCCTTACTGGAGCAGCTATTGGCGCAGGAATTGGAATCTTATATGCTCCGGATAAAGGATCTAAAACAAGAACCAAAATCAGCAAAGAGACGAAGAAAGCGCAAAAGAAATTGAATAAGCAAATTAAAGACACTACTAGCACCATGAGCTCTAAGGCTCAAAAGGCGCGCTTAAGTTTCGAAAAGAAATTAGAGGATACTTTATCTTCAGCAAGTTACAAGGCAGATGATATCTTACTTGCCATGGAAGACAAGCTAGAAGCGCTTCGTGTGCAAAATGCTAAACTGCAAAAAGATACCACTGTAGCTCAGGCTAAGACGTCAGCAAAAAAGGCAACAGCATAATTTATGTCTTTTAAAACCCTTTCAGAAAATCTCGAAGATTCGGGCGATAAGGCACAAGAATATGTAAAAAATACGGTCGAGTATTATAAACTCCGAACGTTCAAGACAGTTACCAAAGGAGCAATTTCTTTGGTTAACTTTCTTATTTTAGGCATAATCTTATTGCTGGTATTGCTCTTTGTCTCAATTGGTGTTGCATTATTGTTGAATAATGCACTGGATACATCATATGCGGGATATTTCATAGTTGCAGGGTTTTATATAATTCTTATGGTCTTACTGGTTGTCTTCGGAAAAAAACCTCTTGAAAGATCGCTGTTGATTAAATTTTCAGATATCTTTTTTGATAATGATGACGATCCCGAACCGGATGTTTCAACCCAGATAATGAACAACCAGGAAAATAAAGAGGGCTTATGAGAAGATATACTAATTTTGAGGAAGTGAATAGAGATTTAAGAATCCTTAAACTTCAATCTGAAATTAACACAGAAGAATTGAAGTTACACTTCCGTAAGACAAAAGACAGTCTCTCTCCCGGAAATTTGATTACAGGATTAATAGGTGGGGTAGCGACCAGCGCAGTGATATTAAGAATATTGACACCAATTGCAAGTTTTGCGATTGGGAAATTCCTGGAAAGGAGAAAATAGAACGAAATTTGAAAAAACAAAAGCCCTCCAACCGGAGGGCTTTTTTATTAATAGTTGAGGTCATCACCTTCTGCCGCTCTTGGTGGCGGCGGGGTTCTTTTCTTCCTTTTATTAGAGATGCCCTTTGCCTCATTGTCTTTTTTCATTTGCTCGCCTATCTGATTGCTCGCAACAAAGGAAGCTATCATTTCATTTAACATATTACTTCCTGCCTGTGGTGAATTGGGCAATAGGATTAAATTGGTGTTTGTTTCTTCCCCAATAGACTGTAACGTATCGTAATGTTGTGTTACCACAATTAAGGCTGAAGCCTCTTGCGAATTGATTCCCACATTGTTCAATACATCTACACTTTCTTCCAATCCCCGGGCAATCTCACGTCTTTGATCTGCGATACCTTGTCCTTGCAGGCGTTTGCTTTCTGCCTCCGCACGAGCTTTTGCTACAATTTTAATACGCTCTGCCTCCGCTTCATATTCTGCTGCAACCTTTTCTCTTTCTGCGGCATTAATTCTGTTCATTGCGGCCTTAACTTGTACGTCAGGATCGATATCTGTAACCAATGTTTTTATAATATCATATCCGTAATTAATCATCGCTTCGTTTAATTCGGTTTTAACGGCAATAGCAACATCATCTTTACGTTCAAAGACATCATCTAACTTCATTTTTGGCACTTCTGCACGAACCACATCAAACACATAGGAAGTGATTTGATCGTGCGGATTTTCAAGTTTATAGAAAGCATCGTAAACCTTTTCCTTTAATACCTGAAATTGCACAGAGATCTTTAAGCGAACAAAAACATCATCTTTTGTCTTAGTTTCTACCATTACATCCAATTGTTGGATTTTAAGGTTAATTCTCCCGGCAATCCTGTCAAAAACCGGTATTTTAAATTGTAATCCTGAGTTTCTGATACTTAAAAACTTTCCAAAGCGTTCTACAATCGCAGCCGTTTGTTGTTTTACAGTGAAAATTCCCGATAAGAGGATAAAAAAACCCAAAAGAAAAAAGGGAATAAGAAAAATTGTCCAGCCCATTTATTTATAATTTAATTAGTTACTTGTTGAAGATACGAAAATAAAGCTATTTTAGCGCCCTAAACCCCCATGCCCATTATGAGTCTTAAGAACCTGCTATTTGTTACTCTATTGCTGTTTATATTTAATCAGACCAATGCCCAAAACCGATTTGAAGAATACAATTTACTTGGTATTAATGGCGGGATTACTTTATTCGATATAGAAACCGAAAATTTTACAACCGAACGCGGCACCGGATTCTATGGCGGATTTACAACACGGGGTTCGGTTTACAACTCATTAGACATTATTTATGGCATAAGCTTCTTTAGTAATAAAATAGGAATTCTCGCCAGAGATCCATTAAACCCTATTGCAAAAGAACAGTTCTTAGACTACACGATCCCTGCTGCTCAAATTACTTTATTAGCAAGTGTAAATATTATTAGACATCATTTAACCATAGAAGCGGGACCAATATTAAACGTAAATGGAAAAATGAAACTCGGTACATCAGGGACCGAAGACTATATTTTAGACGGATATCAAACCTTGCGAGCTTCTGATATAGAAAAGATTTCCAGAGTGAATTTCAATTTAATGGGCGGACTTACCGCCGGACTGCGAAATTTCAGAGTTAGTGGCCACTACCAGTATGGCGTTACCAATATGTTTAGTGCGCTAAACGATCAAAATCTAGAAAAAAATAATGGGTCTTTTTCCGGAAACGGTAGTACTATTATCATCGCCGGAACCATATATTTCTAAGCAAGACTTTTTATCGCGTTCTCTATTCGTTTAACAGATTCTTCTTTTCCTATAATTGACGCGATTTCAAACACGTCGGGTCCTTTCATTTCACCTACAAGTGCCAGGCGAAGCGGCATCATTACTTTGCCGAAACTAATTTCCTGAGAAGTGATCCATCCTTTTATTTCTTCGGAAAGTTTTTCTGCTGAAAAATCTTCTGTATTCTTCATTATCAATATTACTTTCTGAAGTAACTCTGGGGTTTCAGGTTTAAAGGCTTTGGCGGAAGCTTTTTCATCATAACTCGTTGGCGATTCAAAAAAGAAATTCCCTTGCTCCCAAAGATCGGTCGTAAATGTCGCGCGCTCTTTTAATAGAGAAACTATTTTAGACAGATCAAGAGAAGTAGAAATATTGTGGCTTTCCAGGACTTTATTGAATTCATCTACTAGTTTATGTTCATCCATCTCTTGCAAATATTGATGTTGGAACCATTTTGTTTTGTCCGGATCAAATTTAGCACCGGCCTTATGTACTCGCTCTAAATCGAAACTCTGAACCAAAGCCTCCAAGCTAAATATCTCTTGCTCTGTTCCGGGATTCCAGCCTAAAAATGCCAGCATATTTACTACAGCCTCCGGCAAATAACCGTCTTCCCGATAGCCCGAAAATATCTCACCTTCCGCAGTCTTCCACTCAAGTGGAAACACCGGAAAGCCCATTTTATCACCATCACGCTTACTTAATTTACCTTTTCCTTCAGGTTTCATGATCAGGGGTAAATGCGCAAATTGCGGGGCATCCCAACCAAAGGCGCGATATAATAATACGTGTAATGCTAATGAAGGCAACCACTCTTCCCCACGAATTACATGAGTAATTTTCATGAGATGATCGTCTACAATATTGGCCAAATGATAGGTAGGCATCCCATCGCTTTTAAATAATACCTTATCATCTAATACGTTGGTGTCAATATCAATGCCTCCGCGAATAATATCATTTAAACGAAGATGTTCATTCTCGGGCGTTTTAAACCGAATCACATAATCTTCATTCGCATCGAGTCTTTTTTGCAGCGCTTCTTCAGAAAGCGCTAAAGAATTTTTCAGTTTTAAGCGATTGTGCCAATTATAAATAAAAGTTTTTCCTTTTGCCTCATGTTCTTTTCTGTGCGCATCTAATTCTTCGGAAGTGTCAAATGCATAATAAGCATTTCCGGAAGCGATTAACGTTTCTGCATATTCCTTGTACAAATGCTTGCGTTCACTTTGGCGATATGGTCCAAATCCTTTGTCTTTTCCAATTCCCTCATCAAAAGGAATATTAAGCCAATTTAATGCTTCAATAATATATTCTTCTGCTCCCGGAACATACCTGTTTTGATCGGTGTCTTCAATACGAAGCAGGAAATCTCCCCCGTGTTTTTTTGCGAATAGATAATTGAATAAAGCGGTTCTAACCCCACCAATATGTAAGGGTCCTGTCGGACTCGGAGCAAAACGTACACGTACTTTTTGAGACATAAAAATTTACTTTTTAATGAAAGTGCAAAGATACAATTCTATAAGAGATAGTTTAAGCCGAATACTTATCTTTCTGATTGATAACGAACGAATAATCTATAATTAAAATGAGTCCATATCTATTCAGGGTATAATTATTGTGGTAGGTTTGGCTAATCAACTAAGCAAAACCATGAAAACTTTTTATCTAGCCTCCATATGTATTTTCTATTCTTTTGCTTGTTTTGCGCAATGGACGCAGATAGGCACATCACTCAGTGGCGATAGCCCGGAAGATACCTTTGGAGATAAGGTGAGTATAAATGCCACAGGGGACATTATAGCCGTAGGGGCGCCAATCAATGACACCGCAGGGGATGACTATGGGCAGGTTAAGATATTTAAATTTGAAAACAATAATTGGATTCAGATGGGAGCGAGTCTATATGGAAATATGAGTCCACAGGCCGGTGAAAAGTTTGGTTGGGCAATCGACCTTAGTGACTCGGGCCTACGATTAGTGGTCGGATCGCCTTTTTACAATGATGGAAATACTCAGATTCCGGGCGCAATGAAGGTGTTTGATTATAACGGTACAGATTGGATTCAGGTAGGAAGCACCATTGAAGGCGAGAATAACCAGGATCTCTTGGGATGGGATGTGGCTATAAATAATGATGGCTCAAGAATCATTGCCGGAAGCATATTCAACAACGACAACGGGAATGGCTCAGGACAGGCAACTGTATACGAGTACAGCGGTTCAGATTGGATTCAGTTGGGAAATGATATCGAAGGCCAAATGGAAAATCTTTATGCAGGTGATGCAGTTGACATTAGTGGAATCGGGAATCGCGTGGCGGTTGGTTATCCCAACACAGGACCTCCTAGTGGTCCGGCAGGTATAGGGGAGGTTCGGATTTTTGAACTAAATAATGACATCTGGGTACAAGTTGGAGGCACTATTTTCGAGGAATTTAGCGATGATGACTTCGGAAGGGTCATTAGTTTAGACGATTCAGGGAATCGTGTTGCTTTGGGAGCTAGAATCTATAGCGGCACAGAATTATTTTCAGGTCAAGTGCGGGTTTTTGAATTACAGACTAACAACTGGGAGCAATTAGGAAGCACTTTAGAGGGAGAAGGGGCGGAGGCTCTTGGGACTTCTGTTGATCTAAATTCGGACGGTACTATTTTGGTAGCCGGAGGGCGGGCAAATAACCCGATTAACCTTCAAAGCGGAATAGTCCGTATATTCAGATATATCAATAATGACTGGGAGCAATATGATGACTCAATTTTTGGCGTCGCAGCAGAAGACCATTCCGGCAGATCAGTTGGTATTAATAATTTAGGAGATATTGTTGTTATGGGCGCTCCGTTTAATGATGACAACGGCTCAAATTCTGGTCATGCCAGAGCTTTTTTCAACGAAGATATTTTGTCGGTTTCGGGTAATGAGTTTTTGGTTAGCACCATCTTATATCCAAATCCGAACAATGGTTCTTTCTCCTTAAAATTTCCTGAAAGCCTTGGGGACATTACTATATCGATTATTGACGCAACTGGTAAAACCCTTTCTTCTGAAATGTTTTCAGATGCTAATGACATAACAGTTACACACAATCTTACGACCGGAATTTATTTCGTAAGCATTATTTCAAATCTTTCCGAAGCCATTATAAAGATGATTGTGAAATAGTTTTAACTAAGCTTCATCGCATCCGGAATTCTTTTATTCATAATTGAAAACCACAATGGAGGTATTAATGACAGAACCATGGAAGTAGGATAACCAAATGGCATCTGCGGACTCTCCTCATGGCAATCTAATAACTGATATTTTTTGTGCGACTTGTAGTGATGATCACTATGGCGTGTAAGCTCGTATAGCATGACACGGCCTAAAACATGATTGGAATTCCACGAGTGAATCTCAGCAACACGTTCATATCTACCCGATTTAGTTTTGCTTCTGCTCAGGCCGTAATGTTCAATATAATTAATGGTTTCCAGAAGTATTATTGCCGAAATACTTACGCCCAGCGCAACGAGTAAACCAGAATTACCGAATAAAATATAGACAGCGGTTAAATATCCTAATTGGAAAAGAGAATACCACAACATATCATTTTTCAGACTTAAAAATGAACGGCCGGCGCGCTTGAGCAAACTTAACTGTATCTTCCAGGCACTCATATATTGACGTAAGATGGAAGTTATCCAAAATGAATATACTGTTTGATTGTATTTGGCGCTCGCGGGATCTTCTGCAGTTGCTGCATTTTGATGATGCCCAAAATTATGTTCAATGTAGAAATGCATATATAAAGCAGGCAGCAACAAAAACTTACCCAGTATTTTTTCCCATGTTGTTTTGCGATGGCCGAGTTCATGAGCAACATTAATACCGTTAGAACCAACTACAATTCCTACAGAGAAGGTAAGACCAACAAGTTCCATGGTCGAATAATTATTTTGTGGAATGCTCCACAAAAACCAACATACAATGCCGTAAACAATGGGGACATTTATATATAGCAATATATCAAATAAGAGGTTATTACTCTTGCTTTTAACCTCTTCTTCGGAAAGATTTTCGGATTGAACCGGAAGGAGTATTTCAAGAATCGGGATTAGGATAAAAGCAAAAACCGGAGTAAAAAACACCCAATAACTTTTGAAGTATAAACCTATTACAGCTGCCAATGGAATGGAATATGAAACTAAATACTTTAAATCCTTCATTATTTGGACAATTTGGAGTAATTTTTGCAGTTGTAATAGAACCTGAATTAAGGACAGTAATACTGAAAACGCCAATATGAGCACGTTTCGTATCATCCAGCACAAACTGGAACAATTTATAAAAAAATACTACACCAATGAGCTAATCAGAGGGGCGATTCTCTTTTTTGCTATTGGTCTTTTATATTTGTTAATCACACTTTTGGTAGAGTATTTTCTTTGGCTAAGCCCCACGGGAAGGACACTCTTGTTTTGGACTTTCGTTCTGGTGGAGGCAGGCTTATTTAGCCGTTTCATTGCGTTTCCACTGGCTAAGCTTTTCAAATTACAGCGAGGACTTAGTTACGAAGAAGCTTCTAAAATTATCGGAAATCACTTTCCGCAGGTAAGCGATAAATTGCTCAATGTAATACAGTTAAATCAGAATCAGCGAGAATCGGAGTTGTTGGCTGCGAGTATCGATCAAAAAGCCTCCGAAATGCAACCGGTACCCTTTAAAAGTGCCGTAAACTTCAAGAAAAACGCTAAGTATTTAAAATATGCTGCCATTCCAGTGGTTATTTTTATACTTTTTAGTGTATTAGGGGACAAAGATATGTTTTCGAGTAGTTATGAACGTGTAGTCAACTATGATACGGCTTATGAGCCTCCCGCACCCTTTACTTTTCATGTTTTAAATGATGAACTCAACGCTATAGAAAATAAGAGTTACACTATAAAAGTTCGCACTGAAGGTGATGTAATGCCCGAAAATGCTAGTATTAATTATAATAATGAAACCTATTATTTGCAACAAATTGCTCCCGGCCTATTCGAATACACTTTCTTGCAGCCTTCAGAGGCTATAGATTTTCAATTGAAGGCAAATAAGGTTATTTCAAAACAATACCGGCTTGATGTTGTAAAAACTCCATCCCTATTGGCGTTCGAAATGTATTTAGATTACCCTTCGTACACCGGAAAAATAGATGAGGTTTTAAAAAGTACGGGGAATGCGACCGTTCCGGAAGGCACTCGTGTCACCTGGAAAGTAAACACAAGAAATACTACCGAAGTCTCCCTGAAGTTAAAAGATACGTCCTATGCATTTATTGAAGAGGAGAATCGGTTCAATTTTAATCAAGGAATTTACAACAAACTGGATTATGCGATTAGAACGTCGAATGAAAATCTAAAAGAATACGAAAACCTGTCATTTACCCTCGGAGTCGTAAAAGACGCTTACCCCGAGATTGATGTCCAGGTCCGTCAGGATAGTACTGATAGTCAGATTGTATATTTTCTTGGGCAGGTGAGTGACGATTACGGACTCACAAAATTACGGTTGGTTTATTTTCCTGAAGGCCAAGAAATTTCTGCTAAGACTGAGGCTTTGCAACTTAATAAGAGCAATTTCGATCAGTTTTTATACACATTTCCCGGAGATCTGCCTCTGGAAGATGGAGTAGCCTATGAGTATTATTTTGAGATATTCGATAATGATGCAATTCACAAATTTAAATCTACTAAATCGGGTATTTATTCTTTTAAAAAACTTACAAAAGCTGAATTGGAAAATGAGCAACTTCAGAATCAAGAGAATTCCATAAAAGAACTGGATAAATCTTTGGAGGAGTTAAAGGCGAGAGAAAAGGAACTTGATGAGCTTTCAAAGACTCAGAAAGAGAAAAAAGAGTTGAATTGGAATGATAAAAAGAAACTCGAGAATTTCATAAAGCGTCAAAAGCAACAAGAAGAGATGATGAAGAATTTCTCTAAAGAATTAAAAGAAAATCTTCAGGACTTTCAACCGGAAAATGAGGAGAAAGATCCGTTTAAGGAGCAACTGGAAAAACGTCTGGATGAGAATGAAGAGCGGTTAAAAGAAAATGAGAAACTACTGGAAGAATTGGAAAAACTTCAAGAGAAAATTCAGAAAGAGGAATTAACAGAGAAACTTGAAAAGCTGGCTAAGCAGAATAAGAATCAGGAAAAAAGTCTTGAGCAATTATTAGAATTAACAAAAAGATATTATGTAACAAAAAAGGCTGAAAAGCTGGCTGAGGAACTTTTTAAATTGGGGGAAGAGCAAGAACAATTAGCGGATAAAACTGAGGAGGAAAACACCAAGGAAAAGCAGGAAGAGCTCAACGAAAAATTTGAAGAATATCAGAAAGAAAAGGAAAAGCTGGAAGAAGAGAATAAAGAGCTTAAGGAGCCTATGGACATTCCTGACGATAAGCAGGGGGAGGAAGAAGTAAAGGATGAACAAAAGAAGGCATCAGATAATCTAGAGCAGCAGAAAAAAAGTGATGCTCAAAAGAATCAGAAAAAGGCCGGACAGAAAATGAAACAAATGGGCTCTGAGATGCAGGCACAAATGCAGGCAGGACAGGGAGAAACATTAGAAGAAGATGTGGAGATGTTGCGACAGATCTTAGATAATTTAGTTGTTTTTTCTTTCGAGCAGGAAGCGCTTATGGAAGAATTTAAAGTTACCGAGTATGGGAATCCGGTCTTTGGTAGAAAATTAAACTTGCAAAATGATCTAAAACTCAACTTTCAACATATAGACGATAGTCTGTTTTCACTTTCATTGAGACAACCTATGATAAGTGAAACAATAAACGAGTCTTTAACTGAAGTTCAATATAACCTTGATAAGTCGTTAGAGAGGCTTGCAGAAAACCAATTACGTCAGGGTGTTTCCAGTCAGCAGTATACTGTTACCGGGGCTAATGAACTGGCAATTTTGTTAAGTGATCTACTTAATAATATGCAGGCACAGATGGCTATGGGGAGTGGTTCAGGAAAAGGTGGAAAAGGTAAGCCTGGTGAGGGCGAAGGTGAAGGCGGACAGGGTTTTCAGTTACCGGATATTATTAAAAAGCAGGAGAGTCTTTCAGAAAAAATGAAAGAAGGAATGGAAAAAGGTGCTAAAGGAAAAGGAAAAGGAGAAGGACAGGGTAAAGGTGAGGGTGATGGAGAAGGAGATGGAAATGGACAAGAAGGAGAAAATGGGCGTGATGGAAAGGGTGGTAATAAAGATGGAAAAGAAGGTGAAGGGGATAGTGAAGATCTAAATGGAGAATTGTATGAAATATTTAAGCAACAACAGCAATTAAGACAGCAGTTGCAGGATAGATTAAGTAAGGAGGGCCTTGATGGAAAGGGAGGAGATCTGTTACGGCAAATGGAAGGTATAGAACAGCAATTATTAGATAAGGGTTTCAACGAACGCACTTTAGAGCAAATGCTAAATCTAAAATATGAATTGTTGAAATTGGATAAAGCAGATTTTGAACAGGGTCAGGAGTCGAAAAGGGAATCTCGTACTAACAGAACTAATTTTTCAAACAAACTACGTCTTTCACCGGAAGATGTAAAAAAATACTTCAATACAACAGAAATATTAAATAGGGAGGCTTTACCTTTGCGCCAGGAATATAAGCAAAAAGTACAGACCTATTTTAAATCGAAGAATGATTGATTTTTTTTCTGAAACAGATTTTATATTTAAGGATGCAGAAAAGGTTGGAAAGTGGATTTCTGAAATAATAGCTGCTGAAGATTTCGAAGAAGGGGAGATTACCTATGTTTTTTGTGATGATGCGTATTTGTTGAAACTCAATCAGCAGTTTTTGAATCACGACACCCTTACCGATATTTTAAGTTTTGATAATAGTTTAGGGAAACAACTTCATGGAGAAATTTATATTTCCATAGAGCGGGTTGTTGAGAATTCAAGTATTTATGAGACTAGTTTTATCGATGAATTACACAGAGTAATTATTCATGGTATCCTGCACTTTTGCGGATATAAAGACAAATCTCCTTCTGAAGAGAAACTAATGCGTGCCAAGGAAGAGGAGGCTTTAGAGCTACGATCTTTTAATTAGAATGCTGATTATCAGCGTTTTATGGCTTCAACTAACTGATTCTAAGATATTTACGTATATTTGCGCCCCGAAATTCATGAAATCTACGTACGAAGATTATAATGAATTTTGGTAAACTATTTAAATGATGTTCCACGTGGAACAATAGTCGATATGTTTGATAAAGAATATGATGTAATAGTAGTTGGAGCCGGTCATGCTGGTTCCGAGGCTGCTGCCGCTGCCGCAAATATGGGATCGAGTACTTTGTTGATCACCATGAACCTCCAGAACATTGGTCAAATGTCATGCAATCCTGCTATGGGAGGCATCGCTAAAGGACAAATTGTTCGGGAAATCGATGCTTTAGGTGGGTACAGCGGAATTATTTCCGATAAAACCGCGATACAATTTAAGATGCTGAACAAATCTAAGGGACCTGCTATGTGGAGTCCGAGAGTTCAAAGTGATCGCATGCGTTTTTCTGAAACCTGGCGACTAATGTTAGAGAATACTCCAAATCTTGATTTTTATCAAGAAATGGTTTCTGGAGTTATGGTTGAAGGAGATAAGATTGTTGGAGTTAGAACTTCACTCGGATTGGAAGTAAGAGGTAAAACAGTTGTGTTGACCAATGGAACATTCTTGAACGGATTAATTCATATTGGCGAAAAACAGTTTGGAGGTGGTCGAGCAGGTGAAAGGGCAGCTGTTGGAATCACGAAAGATCTTTTAGATCTGGGCTTTGAGTCGGGTAGAATGAAAACAGGTACTCCTCCCAGGGTAGATGGACGGTCTTTAGATTTTTCAAAAATGGTGATTCAACCGGGGGATGAGATTCCGGAAAAGTTTTCCTTTTCAGATAAGACACAACCTTTAAAGCATCAGAGACCTTGCCATATGTCTTACACCAGCAACCTGGTTCATGATTTATTAAAAGAAGGTTTTGATCGTTCTCCAATGTTTAATGGTGCCATAAATAGTATCGGTCCCAGATATTGTCCGTCTATTGAAGATAAGATAAATCGCTTCGCGGATAAAGAACGTCATCAACTTTTTGTTGAGCCAGAAGGCTGGGATACTGTTGAATATTATATCAATGGTTTTTCAACATCGTTGCCGGAAGATGTGCAGTTTAAAGCCTTGCGGGAATGTGCCGGTTTTCAGAACGTAAAGTTCTTTCGTCCGGGTTATGCAATAGAATACGATTACTTTCCACCTACCCAACTAAAACATACATTAGAAACAAAACTTATTTCCGGCCTGTACTTCGCAGGGCAGATAAACGGAACTACAGGTTATGAAGAAGCGGCTTCTCAAGGTTTGATGGCGGGAATAAATGCGCATTTGAAAGTTACTGAAAAAGATCCTTTTATTATCAAAAGAAATGAAGCCTATATCGGTGTGTTGATAGATGATTTGATAACAAAAGGAACGGAAGAGCCTTACCGGATGTTCACCTCTAGAGCAGAGTATCGAACGTTATTGCGTCAAGATAATGCCGACTTCAGACTTACTCCCATGTCTCATAAGATTGGTTTAGCGAGTGACGAACGAATGAGAAAGATGGAAATTAAGCAAAAAAAGTCGGATGCCTTTGTGCAATTCTTTAAAGATACTAGTGTAATCCCCGAAGTGATAAATCCGATTTTGGAAGCAAAAGATTCAGCTGTGGTGAAACAAAGTGATAAGATGTTTAAGCTGTTTTCTCGGCCAAATATTACCATGGATGATATGCGAAGCATTTCAGAAGTAGATGCATTTATAACCGAAAATGAGTTAGACTACGACATTTTGCAACAAACGGAAATTCAAGTTAAGTATGCGGGCTATATAAATAAGGAAAAGAATAATGCAGACAAGTTGAATAGGTTGGAAGGAATCCGAATTCCCGAGAGTTTTGATTATTCAAAGCTAAAATCACTTTCGTTTGAAGCGAGAGAGAAATTAACCAAAATAAAGCCCGCTACTGTTTCTCAGGCATCACGAATTAGCGGGGTTTCACCAAATGACATATCAGTAATGCTTGTGTATATGGGGCGTTAGGCTCATTGTTTCACGTGGAACACAAATTTAGATTAACTCCTCAAGTTTTTTTATTTGATGAATTTAGAAGATAAAACAGTATACTTAAATACAAAAGACTTTCTTGTTTCAGGAGAGTCTTTCGCTTTATTAATGGATGAAGAGAAGGAAATGTTGATCACTTCTCCGCAACCCAAGAGTGAGAATTTAAAGCAGTACTATAAAAGCGAAAATTATATTTCGCACACCGATTCGAATAAGGGATTAATGGCGAGCTTATATCAGACCGTGAAGAAATATTCGCTTTCGCTAAAACTGAAACTAATAACTAGGGAGAATAAAGGTGCGGGGACTGTTTTGGATATTGGGGCCGGTACCGGAGATTTTTTAAAACTAGCAAAAGATTATAAGTGGGAAACTTTTGGCGTTGAACCAAATGAAGGTGCAAGAGAAATGGCTTCTACCAAAGGGATAAATCTGTGTGAACATCTGGATCAATTTTCAGATCAACAGTTTGATGTGATAACACTTTGGCATGTGCTTGAACATTTACCAGATCTTGAAATCCAAATAAAAAAAATTGAAAATCTATTAAAACCAAATGGAACGCTCATTATTGCTGTCCCGAATTTTAACTCATATGACTCAAAATACTATAAGCAGTTTTGGGCTGCTTATGATGTACCGAGACATTTATGGCATTTTTCCAGGAAAAGTATGGCTGTTTTATTTTCGAAACAAATGTATCTTAAGAAGACAAAGCCCATGTTGTTCGATTCATTTTATGTTAGCTTGCTTTCTGAAAAATATAAAACGGGTAAAAGCTTTTCCATAAAAGCACTTTTTATTGGTCTTTGGTCAAATATTACGGCAATTACTTCTAAAGAGCACTCTTCAATAATATATTGCTATAAAAAGTCGGAATAAAGCTAAATTAAACCATTTACAGGGCTGTATATAATAGAATGGTATAAATCCCTCGGTTTTTTCAAAGAATTCCTTAGAGACGATTATTCGGGGCATTTATTGGTAGATAAAACTTATTAGTAGTGTTATATTAATAAGATTCACTTATACAACTTCAGGTCGATGAATGAAGCGGGTTAATTGTATGGAAAGATCAGTAAAGATAATTTTTGCATTTCCATTTCTCTCTATATGATAGAAGGCATCTTCTAAGGCTTCTGTTATTTCATATATATTATTCTGATGAATGTAGGGTGCAAATTTATCAAGAGAGAATTTTTTATCTATTGCTTCAAAGAATAGCAGCTGATTTGCTTTGTAGTTTTTCAAAAGTGCCTGGCGGAATAATTCAATACAATACTGAATAAATTTTTTCTGAGTTTCACGTCCTTGTCCCGCGAGTGTATCGCTCCATTCTAATAGATCATTGATTGATTTTTTATTTCCTTTTGCTTTAAAGGCAGTACGAACCCAGGAAACAAACCATGCTTCAAAAATCTCTTCGTCACTATTATATTCCAGAATATGAAGCGCTTTGTTAAAATCCCCATTGGCAAGTCGGCTTATTTTTTTGGCTTGTTTTTCGTCAATTTGGTGTTGATCGATCAAGGCAAGACAAATATCTTCCTCTGACAGTAGCGGAAATTGTAATTTTTGGCAGCGAGAACGAATGGTTGAGATAATTTGTTCTTCGTTTTCGGTTAATAACAGTAAAACTGTCTTTTCCGGCGGTTCTTCCACCAGTTTAAGTATCTTGTTTGCACATTCAGTGTTCATTTTCTCCGCCATCCAGATAATCATAACTTTATAACCCCCTTCGTACGCTTTTAGTGATAAAGTTTTTAATATATCAGCAGCTTCATTCACACTTATATTTCCTTGCTTGTTCTCAATTCCCAGCGATTGAAGCCAATCAAATAAAGAGCCGTAAGGATTTTCTGCCACGAAAGCTCTCCAAGCTGTAGTGAAATGTGCTGAAACAGGTTTCTTTGAAACGTTTTCGTTGGTATTAACAGGGTAGACAAAATGTATGTCTGGATGCATCAGTTTTGTAATCTTATTCTTACAGTTCAGAAGTTCTGTAGATCCTTTTTGATGATTACTGCATACAATCGCCTGAGCATAAGCAAGAGCCATGGGTAATATCCCACTGCCCGAAGTTCCCACAAACAGCTGTGCATGGGGAATACGGCCGTTTTCAACAGTTTTTATAAGGTGCTTTTTTAAGTGCTTTTGGCCGATGACTTCAGAAAATTCCATGCGCAAAATTACACATTTTTTAGCGCAATTAGCTTTCGAAGTTTCCAATTCCAGGCGATAATATTTTCCGAATTATTTTGGCAAGTATTTAAGGTTAAAAAAATTTATCTTTGTCGCAAAATTTGATTGTATGAAAACAGTAACAGACTTTAATTTTGAGAATAAGAAGGCATTAATTCGTGTGGATTTTAATGTTCCGTTAGACGAAAATTTTGAGGTTACCGATGCCAGTAGAATTGAAGCTGCAAAACCTACCATTATTAAAATTCTGGAGGATGGTGGTAGTTGTGTCTTGATGTCTCATTTAGGGAGGCCGAAGAACAAAGAAGCTGAATTTTCATTGCAACATATTGTAAAAACTGCTTCAGATATTATAGGAGTAAATGTTCACTTCGTAAATGATTGTGTGGGACCTGAAGTTGAAGCAGCTGTGGCAGCATTAAACCCCGGGGAGATTATACTTCTAGAGAACCTTCGATATCATGAAGAGGAAACTAAGGGAGACAAGAAATTTGCAGAAAAACTTTCAAAATTTGGAGATATATATGTCAACGACGCCTTCGGAACTGCACATAGAGCACATGCTTCGACTGCTGTGATTGCAAAGTTCTTTCCGGAGCAGAAGTGTTTCGGATTATTAATGGCTTCAGAAATAAAAAGTGTAAATAAAGTTCTGAACGATAGCAGGAAGCCTGTTACTGCAATTATAGGCGGGGCAAAGGTTTCCTCTAAGATTACCATTATTGAGAATATTTTGGATAAAGTTGATCATATTATTATTGGAGGGGGAATGGCATTTACGTTTATTAAAGCACAAGGAGGAGAAATTGGCAGCTCGTTAGTGGAGGACGATAAAATGGATTTAGCATTGGATATTTTGAATCAGGCAAAAGAAAAGGATGTATCTATTCATCTCCCTGCAGATGCGGTTATAGCAGATAGTTTTTCAGAATTTGCCAATACGAAAAACAGCTCTATTAATGCAATTCCCGACGGTTGGATGGGTCTTGATGTAGGGCCAAAAACCAATGAATATTTCGCCAATATAATTGCAGATTCAAAAACCATATTGTGGAATGGCCCTGTGGGTGTTTTCGAAATGGAGGCGTTTGCAAATGGAACAATCCAATTAGGAAAAGCCATAGAAAAAGCAACAAAAAATGGTGCATTTTCCCTGGTTGGAGGAGGAGACTCGGTGTCTGCTGTCAAAAAATTTAATCTGGAAAATGCTGTGAGCTATGTATCTACCGGTGGAGGCGCTATGTTAGAAATGTTGGAGGGTAAAATTTTACCCGGTATACAAGCAATTTTGGATTAACACTGTAGTGCATTAATAATGAGGGTATTGTGTTAAATATTTGTGCATTCCATTGAATTCGCTATTTTTAACAAAATTTAGCCCCTAATCCTACGTTACTTAAGTTATGAATTTAAGACATCTATCCGTTATATTTTTATTGGTATCATTCGTGTCCTTTGCACAAGAGTTGACACCCGATGGCACTCCACCTGTTAAAAGCGACTCTTTACAAAAAATACATATTCAGATAATCGATTCAATTACAGTGCAGAATGTTTCTAGTGATTTACCAACTACAGTGGTTGCGACCCAGGTAAAAGACACTATGGTATTTGCCCTGGAAGATATGGCCAATGCCAGAAAATACGATAGTATATGGCTTCAGGAGCTTTATAATTCTGAGTTATTCGAAGATGTTTACGGAAGTATCACCAATCAGACTTATGAGCCGATCGAATACGAAGAATTACCAACGGAAGTCTTGAAACAACGACTTTCGGAATTAAATGCCAGAACTCCTTTCAATGTAGAATACAACCCTTCACTGGAAAGTGTGATAAGAGGATATTTGAAGAATCGCCGCAGAACAATGGGCAAATTGATGGCTTTAAGTGACTATTATTTTCCAATGTTCGAACAGGAATTAGACAAGCAGGGACTTCCCTTAGAAATGAAATACCTTGCAATTGTCGAGTCTGCTCTTGATCCGAGAGCAAGATCTAGAGTGGGTGCAACAGGGCTCTGGCAGTTTATGTATAGCACCGGAAAAATGTTTGGTTTAGAAGTCAGCTCGTATGTCGATGAACGTTCAGATCCGGTAATGGCAACAGAAGCCGCCTGTAAGTATCTTTCTCAATTGTACAATAGTTTGGAAGATTGGGATCTGGCTTTGGCTGCCTATAATTCCGGTCCGGGGAATGTGTCTAAAGCGATAAGACGTTCGGGAGGTTATACCAACTATTGGAATATAAGACCGCATTTGCCACGTGAAACCGCAGGTTATTTACCGGCTTTTTTAGCGACCATGTATATTTTTGAGTATGCTGAAGAACATGGGTTTAAAAGTGAAGGACCAAGAATTCCGTATATAGCTACTGACACCATAAGAGTAAAAAAGCGAATTTCGCTCGAACAGGTGGCGCAAATTGCCGATTTAGATTTAGCAGAATTAGAGTTTTTAAATCCTTCTTATAAACTTGGAATTATTCCAGTAGTTAAAGACGAAGATTACACGTTACGCCTTCCTGTAGATGTTGTTGGCAAATTTGTGAATAATGAAGAAGCAATTTATGCATATGCTGAGGCTGAATTTAACAAAAGAGAAAAGCCTTTACCTCAATTGTTTGAACAATCGAAAGGCACAAGATACCGCGTTAAGAGCGGGGATTACCTGGGTAAGATAGCAAATCGATACGGCGTTTCTGTGAGTCAGTTAAAAAGATGGAACGGTTTACGAAGCAATAAATTGAAGATTGGACAACGCCTAACAATTCACCCGCGAAAAACACCTTCTAAAAGTAGTGTTAAAGCAACCACTCCGGTGACTGTCACCAATGGCAATTCTAAAATTTATACCGTTAGGAGCGGTGATTCACTTTGGAGTATTTCTCAAAAGTTTCCCGGTGTGTCTGTTCAAAATATCAAAAATTGGAACGATATTAGTGGTACAAAATTGAAACCGGGAATGAAACTTAAAATCTTAAAAGGATAGTTCCCAATAAACTCTTTTTAATGAAATCATTTTCTATTGTTTTATTGTCGCTTTTTCTGCTTTTCTCTTGCAATAATTCAGGAAAAAAAGACACTTCCTACTTACCTAAATCCTTAGGAAATATTAATACACTACAGGTAATTACAGATAATGATCTGTGGAATGGCTCGGTTGGTGAGGCCATTCGGGAACATTTTGCGGCACCAACATATGGTCTACCGCAGGAAGAGCCATTGTTTTCAATGAATCAGATGCCACCTTCAACTTACACCAGTTTCGCGCGAAAATATCGCCTGTTTTTACACGTAACCATTGGTGAAGAATCGAAAGTCTCTATAGAAGAAAATCCATATGCCAAACCTCAAACAGGAGCTTTTATCACGGCACCTAGTAAGGAAGAATTAATAAAATTGATAAATGATAATCAAAAGAGAATTATTGACGCATTTAAAGCTTCTGAAATAAAAGAAAGGCAAAGACGTACTTCAGTTTCTTTGATGAAACTGGATTCGCTTCCAAACAAGTTAGGCGTTACACTTAAGATTCCTTCGGCTTATCACATTGCTAAAGCAACAAACGATTTTTATTGGATCAGAAAAGAACTCAAATCGGGTAGCACAAACATAATTGTCTATGAAGTACCCTTAGATATGATAGGAAAGGACTCTACAATTGTAGGAGACATCATAAAAATTCGTGATTCTATTGGAGGCAAACAACTCCCTGTTGAAGACGACGGCCAATTTATTACGGAAGAAGCATACGCTCCTTATCTTTTTGAAACCGAGATCGATAATAAATTTGCCTATGAAACCAAGGGGACCTGGGAGGTTAAAAATGAATATATGGCCGGACCTTTTGTAAATTATGCTGTGAAAGATGAAGCCAATAACAGATACCTTATTCTGGAAGGATTTACACACGCACCTTCTGTTGAAAAAAGAGATCTTCAGTTTGAATTAGAGGCGATTTTAAAATCGGCTAAAATTCAATAGATCAAGGATACAATCTAAAAAGCCCTGCTAATCAACGACTAGCAGGGCTTTTTTCTGAAATGAATTCAGAGTATCTTAATTTTTCTCGTCAATTTTCTTATCATCCGGCTCCTCTTTAGAAGCATCTTTGAATTCTTTTATACCACTTCCTAACCCTCGCATTAATTCGGGAATCTTTCTTCCGCCGAACAAGAGTAGAACAACCAGTACAATTAATACGATTTGCCAAGGGCCAATAGCTAGGGGTAAAAATAGTGCGTTCATCTTAATAGAATTTAAAGTGCAAAGGTAACAAGAATTACTAAGATAAAACGTTTTACGATTAACTTTAGCATTGAGCACAAATAGATTCTTTTATATTTGTAATCACTTACCTCACAAAATGGCAGAAAAGGAAAAAAGAACAAAAAAATTTAGAAAGAAACTTCTACATAAGTACAGACTTGTTGTACTTAATGAAGACACTTTTGAAGAACGCTTCTCGTTTAAACTAAACCGCTTGAATGTCTTTGTATTTAGTACGATTTTGGCCGTTTTTTTAATTGCCTTTACCACATTGCTTATCGCATTTACACCTTTACGAGAGTATATTCCGGGCTATTCATCTACCTCTTTAAAAAAGAAAGCAACTAATTTAGCCTTTAAAACAGACTCTCTAAAGCAGGTTCTGGAAATAAACCAGCAATACCTTGCCAGTATACGTAAAGTGCTAACAGGAGACGTGAAAACGGTTGAATTTAACAAAGATTCGATACTTGAGATTGCGAGACGAGACGCTTCAGAATTTAATCTGTCTGCTTCGCGACAAGACTCTTTGCTACGTGAAAAAGTTTCCAGAGAGGATAAATACAATCCATTATTAACACCAACTGAAGTAAACTATGTATTGTTCGCACCGGTAAAAGGGACCATTTCAGCACCATACGATCCGAAGAAAAAACACTATGCAGTGGATATCGTAACAGTAAAAGACGCTCCGGTGAAGGCCGCTGCCGATGGAACCGTAATCTTTTCAGAATGGACAGCCGAAACGGGTTATGTGGCGATATTAGAGCATAAAAATAACCTGCTGTCTGTGTATAAGCACAATGCTTCACTCACAAAAGTACAGGGGGAAATAGTAAAAGCAGGTGAGGTAATTGCCATTGTTGGCAATACCGGAGAATTTACAACCGGACCCCATTTGCATTTCGAATTATGGAGCGATGGTTATCCGATCAATCCAACAAACCTCATCGATTTTGATTAAAAGTCTATGTCAATAAAATCATTTGCCGCCAAGATTTTTGCCAGTATCGTTGTAAAACGAATAAATAAATGGGCTTCCAAGCCGGTGGAGACACAGCACAAAGTATTTAATAAATTAATAAAGGATGCTTCACTCACTTCCTTCGGAATTGATCACGGCTTTGCAAGTATACAATCACATATTGATTTTGTGAAGTCGGTTCCTGTGCGTGATTATGAGGGGTTAAGACCATATGTTGATAGAGTTGTAAACGGCGAAACAGATGTTTTATGGCCGGGGAAGCCTTTATATTTTGCGAAAACAAGCGGCACAACCTCGGGCTCAAAATATATACCTCTCACCAAGGAATCTATGCCTTCTCACATTGAAGCCGCCAGGAATGCTATTTTGTGCTATATCTATGAAACAGGTAAGTCTAAATTTGTCGACGGAAAGATGATCTTTTTACAAGGTAGCCCTAAAATGACCGAAAAGAACGGGATTCAATTGGGTAGACTTTCGGGAATTGTGGCACATTACGTTCCCGCATACTTGCAACGCAACCGCCTGCCAAGCTGGGAGACAAATTGCATTTCAGACTGGGAGACAAAGGTCGAAGCCATTGTGGAAGAAACCAAAACAGAGAATATGACCGTTATTAGCGGGATACCCTCTTGGGTGCAGATGTATTTTGAACGTTTGCAAAAGGCTACCGATAAAAGAGTAGGAGACTTATTCAAAAATTTTCAGTTATTTATTTATGGCGGAGTAAACTATGAACCTTATCGGGCTAAGTTCGAGGCACTCATAGGCAGAAAAGTTGACAGTATTGAGTTGTATCCTGCCAGTGAAGGGTTTTTTGCGTTTCAGGATAGCCGGAAAGAAATGGGAATGCTCTTACAGCTGGATAGTGGCATTTTTTATGAATTTATTGAAGCGGCATCATTTTATGATGAAAATCCGAAGCGGATTACTATTGGTGAAGTAGAAACAGGAATAAATTATGTAATGATTATATCAACAAACGCAGGATTATGGGGATATAACCTAGGAGATACAGTTCAATTTACGACTACAAAACCCTATAGAGTTATCGTTTCGGGACGGATTAAGCACTTTATTTCGGCATTTGGGGAGCACGTAATTGGGAATGAAGTTGAAGTGGCGATTGAAAAAGCCATGCAAGAACATGATTTCTCGATAACCGAATTCACTGTAGCGCCACAAACACATACCGAAGACGGAGATCTCCCTTACCACCAATGGCTAATTGAGTTCGAAAATGAGCCGGACGAAATTGAGAAAATTGAGAACACACTTGATCTTTTAATGCAAGAGCAGAATAGTTATTATAAAGATCTCATAGAGGGGAAAGTGCTTCAACCCCTGAAAATTGAGGTACTTAAAAGAAATGCGTTCAATCATTATATGAAGTCTCAAGGAAAATTGGGAGGTCAGAATAAAGTTCCACGATTGGCAAATGACCGTAAAATC
>CBDUGY010000030.1:0-24546 GCA_965367015.1 uncultured Ulvibacter sp. | reverse complement strand
GGGGAGTTTTATTTTAATAGATGATAGTACTCATGAGACAGTGGCTGCCGGAATGATCGTTTAAAAAAGTAATAAAACAATTAAATGAAAAAGAATATTCTTATAACAGGAGGTGCGGGTTTTATTGGTTCACATGTAGTAAGATTATTTGTGAATAATTATCCGGATTATACGATTTATAATCTGGACAAGCTCACTTATGCGGGCAATTTAGAAAATTTAAGAGACATTGAAGACAAGGATAATTATGTTTTTCTAAAAGGAGATATCGTAGATGCAAGTTATATAAATTCAATATTTGATAGCTATAAATTCGATA
This sequence comes from uncultured Ulvibacter sp., assembly GCA_965367015.1. GTDB lineage: Bacteria > Bacteroidota > Bacteroidia > Flavobacteriales > Flavobacteriaceae > CAXBES01. The sequence goes on along the minus strand of CBDUGY010000030.1, from coordinate 24,227 downwards.
GTGTAATTCATTTGGCGGCAGAGTCGCATGTCGATCGTTCGATCTCAAATCCGATGGAATTTGTGTTTACAAACGTGGTCGGTACATTGAATTTGTTAAACGCAGCTAAGGCACATTGGAAGAATAACTTTGAAGATAAATTATTTTATCATATCAGTACCGATGAGGTTTACGGAACCTTAGGGCAAACAGGTTTGTTCACAGAAACCACTGCCTACGATCCAAACTCACCTTATTCTGCTTCAAAAGCAAGCTCAGATCATTTTGTGAGAGCCTATGGTGAAACCTATAAATTACCATATGTGATTAGTAATTGTTCCAATAATTACGGTCCCAATCAATTTCCTGAGAAATTAATTCCGTTATTCATAAATAACATCATCGAGGGCCTGCCATTACCGGTATATGGAGATGGAAATTATACCAGAGATTGGCTTTATGTCATTGATCATGCCGTGGCAATTGATTTAGTGTTTCATAAAGGTGGTAGAGGAGAAACATATAATATTGGAGGCTTTAACGAATGGAAAAATATAGATTTGGTGAGGGTATTATGCACACAAATGGATAAGAAACATAACAAACCGGAAGGAACAAGTGAAGCCTTAATTACATTTGTAAAGGATCGCCCGGGTCATGATCTTCGATATGCCATTGACGCCTCGAAAATTAACAGGGAGTTGGGCTGGAAACCAAGTGTTACATTTGAAGAAGGGCTATCAAAAACGATCGACTGGTACTTAGAAAATGACGAATGGTTAAAGCATGTTACTTCCGGAGCCTATAAAGAATATTATAATGAACAGTATAAGTAACACGATATGAAAGGAATTATTCTCGCTGGGGGTGCAGGAACACGATTACATCCACTTACTTTGGCTGTGAGTAAACAATTACTGCCAATTTACGACAAACCGATGATCTATTATCCCCTTTCGGTCCTGATGCTTGCGGGAATAAATGATATCCTAATTATCTCAACACCACATGATCTCCCTAATTTTAGACATTTACTTGGAGATGGAAGTCGCTTCGGAATAAAATTATCGTATAAGGAGCAGCCCAGCCCTGATGGATTGGCTCAGGCCTTTATTATAGGGGATGAGTTTATCGGGAATGATGATGTATGTTTAGTTCTGGGTGATAATATTTTCTTCGGTTCCGGTTTCGAGCAACTACTTTTTGAAGCTAAGGAGACGGTAAAGAATGAACAGAAAGCTGTTGTCTTCGGAAACTATGTGAATGATCCGGAGCGTTATGGTGTAGCTGAGTTCGATAAAGATAACAATGTATTAAGCATAGAGGAAAAACCTGAAATTCCAAAGTCTAATTTTGCAGTTGTAGGGCTATATTTTTATCCGAATTCAGTAATTGAAATAGCAAAAAATGTGCGACCTTCTAATCGTGGGGAATTAGAAATAACCTCTGTAAATCAGACCTATCTGAAGCGAGAGGCTTTAAAGATGCAGATATTAAGTCGTGGGTTCGCATGGCTTGATACTGGCACTCATGAAGCCCTGACTGAAGCCACTGAATTTGTTAAAGCAATAGAACATCGTACAGGGCTTAAAATAGGATGTTTGGAAGAGATTGCTTACGAAAAAGGATGGATTGATAGTGACAGGTTAGAAAAAATTGCCACAACTATGTTAAAAAACGAGTATGGTCAGTATTTATATAGCTTATTAAAGAAATAATAACAGCTTGGTTTTACTGTAATACGGGAGTGAAACAATTTTTAAACCGGTTCTAATGCTCAAAAAGAATTAGTATATTTGCAAGCTTGAAAAAGAAAAGGATTAATCAATAAATTGGGGTAATCATTGAAGAAAATCTCACACTTAATTTTATAGGAATGACGCTTAGTACTACAAATAAGTTTTCCCTTATATTCATATTATTCATATTTTTTTTATTCAGTGTTTCATCTATTGCTCAAACTTTTCCTAGTAGCACACTTCCTTCAAACGCGGAAAGTGTTTCAGATCAGGAGTTATATGATTATTGGCAGCAAGCCAAGGCTCAGGGTTATACCCTTGCACAGGTTAAATCGCTGGCTCTAGCGAGAGGCATTTCACCTGTTCGGATAGCTGAATTGGAAAAGCGAATCAATTCTCTTGGATTAACATCAAACATGTCAGGTGGTCAAGTAACTGATAATTCACTTAAAATTAGCAAAAGCGAACCTTTCGGATTTACAGGTGAAGAGTCGGTTGTAGAAAGAACTAAGGATTCTCTATTTGGGTATGATTTTTTTAACAATCGAAGTATTTCATTTATACCAAATACCAATCTTGCTACTCCCGCCAATTATCAATTGGGACCGGGTGATGAGTTAACTATTAGTATATGGGGAGCCGCAGAGCAAACCTATAATGCGGAAATAGATCGAGAGGGAGCTATTCGAATTCAAGGTATTGGTAGAATATTGCTTAGTGGAATGACTATAGACGAAGCTACCACAAAGATCGAAAGTTCGCTGCGAAGAATTTATTCCGGAATCAGTGCATCCCCTAACAGCCCGTATAAGGTATTTGTTGGAATATCGCTTTCGAATGTAAGAACTGTGCAAGTGAATATAATCGGCGAAGTTAAAGTACCAGGAACGTATAGCCTAAGTGCTTTGTCCACAGTATTGAACGCCTTGTATGCTTCTGGTGGTCCAACCAAACAAGGTACATTTAGAGATATAAAATTAGTGCGCAACGGAGTAGAACTAGCACATTTTGATATTTATAAATATTTATTGGAAGGTTCTCAGGAAGGTAATTTGACACTTAGAGATCAGGATGTGATAATTGTTTCGCCATATATTTCTAGAATCCGTGTTCGTGGAAGTGTAAAAAGGCCGGGTATCTATGAAATAAAACCCAATGAAACCCTTGCAAACCTCTTAGCATTTGTTAGTGGTTTTAAATCGAATGCATATAGAGAGAGACTTGTATTAGAGCGAATAGAAGGTGATAGAAGAAAAGTGAAAGAAGTGCTTACTGCCAATGCTTCAAATGAATTTTTGAAAGATGGTGATGTTATCGAAGTTAAAACTATAATTAACGAATTCGAGAATAAGGTCGAAATTAAAGGCGCCGTTTATCGTCCGGGAACTTATGAATTAACCGACGGGCTAAGTTTGTTCGGACTTATTCAAAAAGCGGCTGGAGTTCGTGAAGTAGCTTTTTTGGATAGGGGATTGATCTTCAGCAGTTCCGATGGCGTTACGCAAAATGTCACTCCATTTTCTGTTTCTGAAGTTATAAATGGAAATACCAGTATTGAATTAAAGCCCAATGATGTAGTGCAAATTTTTGATAAATACAGTCTGTCTGAAGAATATATTTTGATAATTGATGGGGCTGTAAATAGCCCTGGTGTATTCAAATATGTTGAAGATATGACCGTTGAAGATCTCATACTTTTGGGCGGGGGTTTTACTGATGGAGCCAATGCCGGGATCATTGATATTTTTAGAAGAGTCAATGATGATGAATACGAAACACTAAGTGAAAACTTTAAAGTTTCATCGAACGGACGATTAAATTTGGAAGGAGCAGGTTCATTTAAGTTAATGCCGAACGATAGAGTATCTGTCCGATTTTTAAGAGGATACTCAGAACAGATAGGGGTAAGTATTACAGGGGAAGTGAACTACCCGGGATCGTACTCAATAAAGAGTAAAGATGAAAAGATATCAGACCTTCTGCAACAGGCTGGTGGCTTATCGCCATATGCTTTTGTAGATGGCGCTACATTGATACGTAAAAATCCGTTTTACAATAATAAAATTCAGAGCCGTACATATGAAGCGCTAGAATCTAAGGAAGAATCTGTTGATGATATTAAGGATATTAATAACCGTATGGAATTTAGAGTGGGGATTAACCTTAAGAAAATCATTGAAGATCCGAACTCCAGACACAATTTAATCTTGAAAAATGGAGATATCTTAGAAATCCCTTCAGTTTCAGAAACTGTTAAAGTGGATGGAGAGGTACTTGTTCCATCCTTAGTTCGATTCGATAAATCATATTCCTTAAAAGATTATATTAACAAATCTGGGGGGTTCTCCACAAAAGCTAAGAAAGGTAAAACATATGTTATCTATGCCAACGGCGATATTGCAGCTTCAAAAAATTTCTTGTTTTTCAGAAGTTATCCCAAATTAGTGCCCGGGGCACTCATTTTAGTGCCAGAAAAACCTGAAAGCCGCAACCGCCTTTCGACACAGGAAGTAATTGGTATCAGTACCGGAATGACGACCTTAGCGCTACTTGTTGACCGATTATTCAAATAAAATAAATTACCTGATTTATTTTTAATAGAGTTCCAGCTTTAATAACTTATCCAAGTAACTCAAAGGCGAAAATAACGGCTATTGTTTTTTATAAAACTATATTATCTTAGTTTTATAGCAATTCCGATATTTAAGCAACAATGAAGGTATCCAACTTGGACTAGTATGAAAGACAATCTAGAAAAATTACTACAAAAGGGATTGTTGTGGAGTATAATTGAAGTACTCATAAAAAGACTTTTCGATCTATTTGTAAAATTAATTCTGGCGAGAATTCTTTTTCCTGAAGAGTTTGGTATTGTAGGAATGGCTGCTGTTTTTACATCTTTTGTTCAGGTTATAAGTGAAATGGGGATTGGGTCGGCTTTAATTCAAAGGAAAAAAGAAGATTTGAAAGATATTCACTTTCAGACGGCATTTTGGTTTAGCCTTGTTTTCGGCATTGTACTCTATGTCTCAATTTGTTTCCTTGCTCCATTTGTTTCAGAATTTTACGGAGAACCTATATTAAAACAGGTAGTTCCTATTTTAGGGCTTCCTATTTTAATAAGCTCAGTGAATACAATTAACAAGGTGCAGTTGATGCGCGAGCTCAACTTTAAAAAACTCGCAATTGTAAATAACATATCCAGTATTATTGCCGGAATAGGCGCCATTATTTTAGCTTATAATAATTTTGGAATATGGGCTTTGGTTTTTAATGTTGTGGTTCCATTTTTCTTTGCGGTTCCCTTGTTGTTCATTGCCACAAAATGGCGCCCGAAACCAGTTTGGGAAGGTGTCGCTTTTAAAGAAATTTTCAGTTTCGGAATCTTTACTTTTGGCACGGCAATAATTCTAAACATTACAGCAAATATTGACTATCTGGTAATTGGGAAACTAATAAGTGCAGCAAGCTTGGGGGCATACACTTTAGCCTTTATGCTAACCAGCATGGTGAGCACACAAATTACTAGTATGGTTAACAGGGTTATGTATCCTTTCTATAGCGCAATCCAAACTGATGCTGCTAAAGTCAAGGAGCACTATCTAAGTGTATTAAAATATTACGCGGTAATTATATATCCAATTATGCTTTCTTTAATCGTATTAGGAGGCCCCATAATTTCTATTTTCTTTGGCGATAAATGGGTCGAAGCTAAAGTTCCAATGAGAATACTCGCGGTGGCAGTACTAATTAATATCTTAACTAGTAGTTATAACTTATTGTTTCGAAGTATTGGAAAACCTAAGCTAGAGATGAAAATTTTATTAGGAATCTTGATTTTTGCAACAATACCCGCGATAATTGTAGGAGGTTATTGGTATGGTGTTAGGGGAGTAGCCTATGGAATTTTGTTTTCGAGCATTGCAAATCTCCTTGTGGTACTATTGCTGTTAGAAAAGCATTTCAACATTAGCTGGCGCGACATTTCTACAGCCGTTACGCCTGCTTTAATATCCTTTATCATTACTTTCGCCATTATTTCATCCTTGTATTTATATACCACATTACACCCATTTCTTATTTTGTTAATTCTCTTTGTTTGTTACTTTATTTGTTGTTCCGTCTTTATGACTAAGGAAATAGATAAATTAAAACAGTTAATGAGAAGATAATTGTGATTCGATATTAACCAATATCTGCATCGTTATTTAAATTTGCTAAGAAAGCACATTAATGACAAATGTTATTTGTCGGAATTACTTTTTCTTTGTAATATCACTATGTGAATAAAATATAGATTTTACTTAAGAATATTCACTTTTGAAGTGCAAAGACAGTTCTAATAACCCTTATGATCAATAATCTAAAGTTAATTTTAAAAAGAATTATTAATTGGCTTAATCAAATTCGTTTTAGAAATCGCGTAACAACCCTTGGACGAGTTGATTTTGGATACAGAAGTAACATTATTCTGGGCAATGGAAGCTCAAAAGAAAATATTGTGCTGAAAGATCGTGTTCGTATGTATGCCACATTAGTTTCAAGATTCAATGGAGAGATAATTTTCGAAGAAAATGTCAAAATTGGATTCGGGTCGGTAGTTGCCAGTATTAATAGGGTTCATATTGGAAAAGGAACTGCAATAGCCCATAATGTTGTTATCATAGATAACAATAATCACCCGGTACATCCTGAAGATAGAAAAATCATGTATAACTCACCATGGAATTCTCCGTTACGAAATTGGAATTATTCTAAATCGGCTCCCATTGTGATTGGCGAAAATGTCTGGGTCGGAACCGGTGTTAGAATCCATAAGGGAGTGGTAATAGGTAATAACTCTATAATTGCGGCCAATGCAATGGTAACTAAAAATGTTCCTGAAAACTGTATTGTAGCCGGTAATCCTGCGAGAGTTGTTCGAGAAAATATTTTGGATGAACCAAGGCTAATTCTGCAGGATGGATAGATTTCTGATAATAATTGTATGTTGCTTCATTATTATTAGTCCCATTTATATCTTCGAAAGTGGCTTGCCACAACCCGCTCATTATATTTTGGCGATTGGAATGATTGCTTTTCTAATTGTAAAAGAATTATATAAAACAATTTTGGCGCATAAAGTGGTACTGGTATTAATTGCTTTTCTCAGTATTGTGGTGATAGTTAATTCATTGTATCTTATTGTCTTTGCATTCAATGGTGTCGGAAACTCATTTTATTTACCTACCGCACAATATATTTTCAACGCCATATTCTTTATTATGCTTCTTTATTTAATGCGAAGGGATAGTGTAGTTAAACATGCAAACTATCTTGCGTCGGCCGTAATTATTGCTATTAGTATTCAAACACTCTTAGCTCTATCAGGCATCAATAAAGAGACCCAGTATGTTGTGACCGAAAGGATTGTTATTCTGTTTAACAATCCAAATCAATTGGGTTATTTTGTTCTTTTAGCTTTAACCCTTTATACGGTACTGCCAAGTAAATACCGTAAAAATAGAGTTATTACACTTCTTATGTGCGTCATGTCCTTGTATTTAGGAATATTATCCAGTTCGAGGATTATTTTATTTGGCTTAATTCTTCTAATAGGAATTCTCTTATACACCACCGAAAAAAAGGTCCCACTAAAATATTGGTTAATTTTCATACCGATCTTAGTGTTGATAGGAGTTGGATTAAGCAAAACAAATTTTATTGAGGAAAAAATCGAATTAATTGAAATCAGGAATCAAAGAAATAATATTAATGATGTCAATGAATTCCAAATAAGGGGTTATGACCGAATTTTAAATCATCCTATGAAGGTTCTCTACGGCGCAGGAGAGGGAAATTACGATAGATTTGAGTCCTTCCAAATTGGTGAAATTCATTCGAGTTTTGGCAATTTATTATTTTCCTATGGTATTTTCGGATTTGTTCTTTTCCTTATTTTTATCTACACGGTTATAAAAGAAAATTTGCTATATAATTTTGTACTATTAATTCCGATAATGCTTTATAATTTGGTGCATAATGGTTTGAGGGCATCATTGTTTTGGGGAGTACTAGCAGTATTGTATATGCAGAACAATACATTTAAGGAAAAAGAGGAAAAGGGAACCGAATATTCCTAGCAGAATATAACTCCTATTAATTTTCTTCGGGTTAATTAGTCCTCGAAAAGAATTGCTATATTTGCGGGCAATAAAAAATGCTGTAAATATTATTGTTGAAACGGCATTTTTCATGGTTTTGCTGAAAAATTCCGGATAGGTTTAAATGTTTGTTCACTAAGGAAAATATACCCTTGATCCCATTTTTTATAGATAAATTAGAACAATGGAGAAAGAAATCTCTTATAACGATACAAAGAAGTATACATTCACACGTGAGGAAGTAATTGAAGTAATTTATAACAAAAGAAAGAAATTGTTATTTGTTATTTTGATTTCTATGATTATAGGCGTCTTGATAGTACTTTTAACTCCAAGAAGGTATGATACTTCTGTAATTATTGTACCACAAATAAGTTCATCTCCCACAGTAAACAAAAAATATTCTAAAATAGCGGCTTTGGCCGGAATAAACCTTAAGACGAATGAAAGTCCAAGCTTGCTCCCAACGGTTTACCCTATTATCATTTCTAGTACGCCTTTCAGAAAGGAAATCCTAAAAACTCCTTTAAAATTAAATGGACAGAAAGATACAGTTACACTTTCTTATTACCTTACTCACCTAAAGAAAACACCGTTTATTGATAAGGTGAAAACATATACTATAGGATTACCCGGGCTTATTATTAATAGCTTAAAAAGTGATCCGGTCGAGATAAAGAACGTAGTAAATGACAGTACTCTAAATTGGCTTACACCCGCTGAAATTTCTCAATTCGGGTTTTTAGATGAGGCTGTAAGGATAAATTTCAATGATATCGATGGTTACATCGAAGTTGTAGGATCAATGCCCGAACCACTTGCTTCAGCCCAGTTAACTAAAAGAGTTCATGAGCTTTTACAAACTTATATTATTAACTATAATGTAGAAAAATCTATCGATGAGCTTTTATATCTTGAGGGCAGACTCGAAGAAGCTGAGGAGAATTTTTTCTCAAAACGAGCAATTTACGGAAGCTATTTAGATAGAAATCAAAATATGATTTCTTCTTATTCTCAGAATAGAGCAGATCAATACAAGATTGAATTTGAATTGGCATACTCAATTTACTCTGAGTTATCAAGTCAGCTAGAAAGTACTAAACTTCAGGTAAAGAAGGACACTCCGATATTTACAATTATCAAACCGGTTACGGTTCCGGTAGAGCCTGCATCCAGAGGAAGTTTAACCATTATGGTGTTATCTCTTCTAATTGGAATCACTATTGGCTTGATATGGATACTATTTCGATATTCAATATTATTTTTCAAGCATTACTTTGCTAGCAAATAGCAGGCTAACCAAAGAGATTTTGTTTCTGAGGCTATATCCGAGCCGAGATAAAATTAAATATGGTCAAAGGATTTCGGATATGATGCAAATTAAAAATATAATTCTAAAAGTACTACCTGGAAAACTGTTGTTCACAGACACTAATAAAGAATTACTCTGAATATGAATATTTTAAATTTAATAGGACGTGAGAGGGAACTTTTTTCCGAAGATATTGTTCAACATGAAGCAGAACTATCGGAAATAGTTACAACTTCTAGTTTTTTAGTCATTGGCGGCGCGGGTTCAATCGGACAAGCCGTTACAAAAGAAATATTTAAACGAAATCCTAGAAAACTGCATGTTGTTGATATAAGTGAAAACAATATGGTCGAGTTAGTTCGCGACATTCGAAGTTCTTTTGGATATATTGTTGGCGAATTTAAAACATTCGCATTAGATATTGGATCGATAGAATACGATGCTTTTATAAAATCTGATGGGGCATACGATTTCGTTTTAAATCTATCTGCGTTAAAGCACGTTAGGAGTGAAAAAGATCCCTTTACTTTAATGCGAATGATAGATGTCAACATTTTTAACACCGAAAAAACACTGGAGCAATCTATTGAAAATGGAGTTAAGAAATATTTTTGTGTTTCCACAGATAAAGCTGCTAATCCTGTGAATATGATGGGTGCGTCAAAACGAATTATGGAAATGTATTTGATGCGAAAAAGTAAAAAATTGAAAATATCAACAGCTCGATTTGCGAATGTGGCCTTCTCTGATGGTTCATTGCTTCATGGATTTAATCAACGTATTACTAAAAGACAACCCATAGTGGCACCTAATGATATTAGACGATATTTTGTGACCCCAAAGGAATCTGGTGAACTTTGCTTGATGTCCTGTTTACTCGGCGATAATAGAGATATTTTTTTTCCCAAATTAGATGAAAATCTCAATTTAATATCGTTTGCAGAAATTGCCGTGAAGTATCTGGAAGCACTAGGTTATAGTGCCTATTTATGCAATACGGAAGAAGAGGCGAGGTCAAAAGTTGATGAACTGTCCTCACAAAAAAAGTGGCCTTGTCTGTTTACTAGTAGTGATACTACAGGTGAGAAAGATTTTGAAGAATTTTTTACCAGCAATGAAGTTCTTGATATGAAATCTTTTGAAAAATTCGGAATCATTAAAAACGAACCTGTTTTCAATCAAAGTAAATTAGAGAATTTTACAGAGAGAATTAGTCGGATGAAAGCGAATAAAGAATGGACAAAGCAGGAAATTGTTGAATTGTTTAATGATATGATCCCTAATTTTAGTCACAAGGAGACTGGAAAGTACTTAGACTCAAAGATGTAACTTTTAAGTTAAGTTTACTATTAAATGAACAATGCGAACAAAGTCATATTTAATACCGGAGTCTTATATATAAGACTCATTGTGGGGTTAATTATCGGCTTGTTAACTACACGAATTGTTCTTAAAGCCTTGGGTGAAACCGACTACGGAATCTATATGCTAGTGGCCGGTGTTGTTGCGATTTTAGGAATTCTAAATTCCAATATGTCTAATACATCAATGCGATATATCGCTCATAGCCTTGGGTCGGCAGATAAAAATCATATCCGTGCAATCTTCAATACAACGCTATTTCTTCATTTTATAGTTGGTTTTGTTGTAACCTTATTAATGATTTTGGGCGGAGTGGTTATGTTTGAGTATCTTTTAAATATACCCGTGAATAGAGTCTTTGATGCGCAAGTAATATTTGGATTTATGGTCATCACAACTCTTGTTACTGTAATTTCAGTTCCATATGATGCACTGATTAATGCTCATGAAAATATTCTCGTACTATCGTTGGTAGATATTCTGGGGGATGTGTTAAAACTTGGAATAGCCATATATCTTACTTTTAGTGAATCGAATTTATTAATTGTATATGGATTTTTAATGTTGGTTGTTCAAATCATTCTTAGAATAATAAAACAATGGTATAGTCGAATAAAGTATGATGAAAGTAAAATAAGATTCCGTTATGTAGATAAAAAACTCATGAAGTCTATAATGTCATTTACGGGTTGGAATCTGTTTGGTTCATTGGGTGCTATGGCGGTTACTCAAGTTAAAGGTGTATTACTCAATATGTTCTTCGGGGTTAAACTCAACGCTGCCGAAGGTGTCTCTAGATCGGCTAGTACGGCAATTAATATGGTTTCTACGAGTCTTACAAGAGCTATTAACCCACAGATGATGAAAAGTGAGGGTGGTGGTGACCGTAAAAGAATGCTATATATTACTGAAGTCGGCACAAAATTTTCTTTGTTTCTTTTTGGGTTATTTGCGGTTCCAGTATTTTTGGAAGCTTCTTATTTACTAGAGGTATGGCTGGTTAATGTACCGGATTTTGCAGTTATCTTTTTTCAAATATCAATTGTAACTATAATGGTCGAAAAATTCACTTTTCCAATTACTGATGCGATTAGAGCGATTGGTAATATTCGAAAATTTCAGATTGTGGAAACAATATTATTCTTATTGAATATACCATTTGCATATTTTGCTTTTACGTTAGATTACGGACCTACGTCTATCTATATCGTTGGATTATTTATTTCCATGGCAGTTTTAATTAACAGACTTTATTTCGGTGATAAAATTGCCGGACTAGCTCCTTTAGGCTTTATTAAAAATTCTATTTATCCGGTATTATTTCCAATTTTATTGGCTTTGAGTATTACAATACTTCCGTATATTTTCATGAGTGAAGGCTTTTGGAGACTGTGCTGTGTTACTCTAGTATATATGAGTACGCTCACCTTTTTGTTTTGGAAATGGGGAATGCAAAAGAACGAAAAAGATAAGTTGATGAAGGCATTATTTCTAGTTCTAAAAAAATTCAAATAAAATTTAAACTTATGGACTCAATTGTGAAAGCTCCTGTATTACTTATAGCATTCAACCGCCCCGATACCACTAAAGAGGCTTTTAACAGTATTAGAAAAGTGAAGCCAGAAAAATTGTATGTAGCAATTGATGGACCACGTGTTAATAAAGATGGTGAGTCTGAGTTGTGCAATGAAGTAATACAAATTACTAAGAATGTTGACTGGGAATGTGAAACGAATTACCTTATAAGAGAAAAAAACCTGGGATGTAAATATGGAGTGTCAGGCGCAATTTCGTGGGCCTTAGAGAAGGAAGACAGGGTGATAGTGATTGAAGACGATATAATACCAACACCTTCTTTTTTTTATTACGCAGATGAGCTGTTGGAAAAGTTTAAAGATAATGATAGAATTGCAATGATAAGTGGCAATAACTATACTCCCATGGAGAAAATGGTAGATGATTATACTTTTTCCAAATATGGTCATATATGGGGTTGGGCAACTTGGAAAAGAGTTTGGGATAAATTTGATGTTGAAGTACCTGATATTCAGAAAGAGATAGATTCTAATTTAGCTAATATGAATTTTATCAATAAAAAGGAAAAGAGATTTCATAAAAAGTCTTTCCAAAAGCTAGCTGCAAAAATTAAGGATAATGCCGAAAATACATGGGATCATCAGTTTGTGTTTTTTCGTCACCAGAACAATTTATTGTCAATTGTGCCAAAAATTAACCTGTGTTCGAATATAGGAGAATCAAGTTCAAGGACTAAAACCGTTGCCAGTTCTAGTGATATCTATTACCCATCGTACGACAATTTCATTATAGAAAATCATCCGAAAAAGGTAATTTGTAATTTTGAATATGACAGTTATCATTATGAAAATCACATAGACGCAAAATCCTTTATAGAGAAAGCATTTTATAAAATTAAAAGAAAATTAAATATTCAATAGATGGAGTATAACATACCATTATTCAAACTTAATTTCGGTCAAGAAGAAATTGACGCGGTAACCGAAACAATCAACTCGAAATGGATTTCTACCGGACCGAGATGTGAAGAATTAGAACAAATGTTTGTTGACATGTTTCAGGTCAAATATGCCGTAAGCGTTTCTAACTGCACAGATGCCCTGCATCTTGCTATGATTGTAAATGAAGTAAGTGAAGGCGATGAAGTTATATGTCCGTCGTTAACCTTTGCTGCTTCCGTAAATTGTATTAGATATGTTGGAGCCACTCCTGTTTTTTGTGATATCGGAGGTTTAGACGATATGAATATTAGCCCGAAGGAAGTAGAGAAATTAATAACACCAAAGACGAAGGCTATTTTGGTTGTACATATGGCTGGCTTTCCCGTCGATATGGATGCGATAATGGACATCGCTAAAAGAAATAATTTAAGAGTAATAGAAGATTCATGCCACGCGCCACTTTCAGAATATAAGGGTAAAATAGTTGGATCCATTGGAAATATGGGTTGTTATAGTTTTTTCTCTAATAAAAATATTAGTACCGGTGAGGGAGGTATGATAATAACCAATGATGAAGAAATTGCAAAACGATGTCGTTTATTGCGTTCACATGGAATGACTACAATGTCTTATCAAAGAGCACAAGGGCATGCCACAACATATGATATAGTAGATGTTGGTTATAATTTCCGACTGGATGATATCAGAGCATCCATAGGAGTAGTTCAGATGAAAAAGTTAAGAGACGATTTAATAAAGCGGCAAAAGGTTAGACAGCTTTATGTGCAGAACCTTCGCAAATTACAGCAAATCATTATACCGTTTGAATCGAATACTGAGTTTGTTTCAAATTATATTATGCCTATTGTGATAAAAAATTCGAATGCCGAGAAAAGAGATAAAATTAGAAATTACTTACATAAGAATGGTGTCCAAACGAGTATTCATTATCCCGCCATTCATAGATTCTCAGTTTATCAAAAATACCAAGCAAAACTTCCATTGACCGAATATGTATGTGATAATGAGATTACGTTGCCGATGTATGCGGCGTTAACAGAGAAGGAGATTAAATATATTGTGATGACTTTAGAAAAAGCATTGAATGAATAAATCAATTTTGATATTTGGGACTGCAAAACTGCAAAAATCTCTTATCGAACAAGCCAAGCAAATGGATTTGTTTACTATTGGAATTGATCCAGACCCTAATGCGCAATGTAAGCATCTAGTAGACGTCTTCGAAGTAGTTGCAGGTGATGATTATGAAGGAACTTTACAAGTCGCCAAAAAATACAATATTTCCGGCATTATAACAACAGCTACAGATAAACCGTTGTTTATGATGGCTAGGATTGCCGATACATTAAACCTTCGATTCATATCGGTGGAAAGTGCAACAATTTCAACCGATAAGTATTTAATGAAAAATGCTTTTAGAAAGGGTGGAATTCCTTTTGCTCAGGGAAAATTAATTCAAGAGATTGAGGATTTCGAATATCCGGTGATAATAAAACCGCGCGATAATTCTGGAAGTAGGGGAGTTATATTTTGTAAAAATAGGTTGGAAGCAGAACAAGCATTACTTGAATCAAAAACTTTTACGAAACAAGAAAGTGTACTTGTTGAAGAATACATTGCAGGAGATGAATACAGTATTGAAAGTCTTCATTTTGGAGGAGAATCGTATATAATTCAGTATACTGAAAAAATTACCACCCCCTTACCTTATTCCGTAGAATTGGGACATAATCAACCTGCAAATATAAGTGAGGAGCTTAAGGACCAAATTCAAACCATAATCTCGAAAATAGCAAAAACCTTAGGTTTTGATGATTGTGCATCGCATACCGAGTTAAAGATTGGAAAAAATGGGATATATGTTATTGAAACTAGTCCTAGGTTAGGAGGCGACTTTATAACGTCCCATTTAGTGCCGTTGTCAACCGGTATTAATATAGAACGAGCGCTAATTAATATTGCTATGGGAGACAAACCTCTCCTGAAACAGGCATTAAATAGGAGTGCTATTGTACGATTTTTAAATTTTGAAGATGGTATAATTAAATGGTTAGATTTGCCCGACGATCCACTTCAAGTTTGGGAGGCAGAGCATTTTTCGTTTAGCCTTAATATAGGGGATGATATACCGTCGATTAAGAATAGTTTAGATAGGTACGGAGAGATAATTGTGAGTGATTCTAGTATTTTCAATGCAATCGAAAAATATAAGAAGATCGTAATAGATTTGATGCATAGAGTGAAATTAAGCGCTAATTAATAATGTTTCTTTAACTTAACGGCGTGGACGATGTACCTTAAAAAGTTTTTTTATAAAAACGGGAGTAAGCTTGAATTATTAGTAAACTCATACAAACGTCTATAATTGAATATGTTATAGTAGTTTGGTTCGGGAATTCATAAAATAAAAATAAAAAGATGGTGTTGGGAGATAAATTTGAGTATAAATTTTCATTTTCACAAGAAGATGTGAATGCATTTGCAACTGTAACAGGGGATAATAACCCCATCCATATTGATGAAGACAAAGCGGCTCAAAGTATTTTTAGAAAAAGAATTATGCATGGTTTTTTAGGTGGAAGCATATTTTCTAGAGTCTTTGGAACTATATGGCCCGGGAATGGCACCATTTATCTGAAACAAAATATGAGTTTTCTTAAACCTATGTATGTCAATAATGAATACATAGCACATTTCAAGGTTGTTGAAATTCTCTCCAAGAATAGATTCTTGATTAGTACTACTATTTTAAATGCTGATAATGATAAAACTATTGAAGGTGATGCCATAATAAAATTCGACGGTTAATCCTTCATATGAATTGCCAAGAACGTATAATTGTTGATACATGAATAATGTATTTAATAGTTGTGCCATGGCAAATCACCATTAATAATTACAAATACATGAGGATTTAGCAGTGAATCTGGTTGATATTTCTAATGATTAGAATCAATAGAAAGCAACCTGATTAATGCTATGTTTACCCGAAACTTCCAGATAGTTTTGTGCCTTGGGCAGCCTGGAATTGAGCATTCTAAATATTACAAGCACCAGCTAAAAGGAAGAGCATTATTGATATGTTACCGTTAACGCTCGAGTTACTTCAGCAATTGTTTTTAATATTAAGCTTTAGAATTTCCAGCTTGTTGAAAAATAATAAAAAAGGTATATTTGCGTCTTATATAACGCACTAATTTTTAGCTGACCATTTACGCCACATTCAGGGGCGTTGTTCATTATTATTTATATCATAATACCTTGATAGCGTCTAGAATATGAAATAACGCAATAGATGTAGCATTTTATCAAGATTCAGTTTTTAATCAATTAAACGTATAGATTAATTTAAACATAGTATGTATAGAAGTAAGAGAATTCATTTAAGAGCATTCACTGAAGCTGATGCTAAGTTGATAATAGAGATGAAAATGGATTTTGACGGCTTAAAGGCAGCTGCCGGGCGTCCATTCCCAACCAATGAAAATAGCGAAAAGGAATGGATATCAAATATGTATCCTAATGGACTTTTATCCAATATAGTATTCGCCATTGAAGAAAATGACACAAATCTTTTCGTGGGATATTGCTCTGCGAGTAATATAAATTATATTAACAGGAATGCACATGTGGGATTATTTTTTCACAAGCAAGGAAGAGGGAAAGGATATTTTAAAGAAGCTTCAATTTTATTTTATGGCTATTTATTTAATGAATTAAATTTACATAAAGTGCAATCATATGTTTTGACTTACAATGAATTTGTGATCGCATCCGATAAGAAAGTGGGATTTAAAGAAGAAGGTACAATGAAAGAGCATGTGTATCAAGGAGGAAATTATCAGGATGCCCTAATTATTGGTTTAACAAAAAAAGATTTTTTTCAGATAAATAATCTGCAAGACTATATTGTTTGACGATATAAGCATTAGAGATATAAGGTTTTCAGATTATTAGAATACTTAATTCAGGTTCTATAGAAGATGTTAATTTTCGACTGAAAATAAATTTGATTTAACTGAAAATGAAGATTATTCTATCAATATGCCCAAAACTAAAGTAGTGTGGATTTGTCATTTTGGAAATGATGAAATAAGAAATATTGTTGGAGGTAAAGTAGATATTTTTGCAGCACCGTGGATTTCTGAACTCATACATTTGTTTCGCGATAAAGACGATATCGAACTAACCATTATTTCTCCAAATTATTATAGTAACAGGTTGGAGTCCTTTAAACTTGGGAAGATTCAGGTGTTTTTAATTAAATATAGAATTTCATTACTCCCCCCAAGAGCATACAATTTCAGTCTTAATTATAGGATCGCATCGAGATCAATTCAGAAAATTGTGCATAATATTGAGCCGGATATAATACATCTTCACGGTTCAGAAAACCCTCATTATGCGACAAGTATTATTCAATTAATGGATAAGTATCCTGTGTTGGTAACATTGCAAGGATTCGTTAGTTTATCATCTGTGCCTAGCAACTTAATTAAAAGATTTATTAGGTGGAACAGAGTGCGTATCGAAAAAAAGATCAACACCAAGGCGTCTTATTTTACCATAGGTAATGAGGAGGGTTTAAGCGCTGTAAAGAAATTCAGCACCACGGCAAAAATTTACAGAGATCATTATCCTACAACGCAGCCGAATGTTTCATCCTTGGATTTTCCGAATAAAAAATATGATATAGTCTTTTACGCGAGAATATGTAAGGATAAAGGAATCGAAGATTTACTAGAAGCGTTAAAAATTTTAAAAGAGAAAAAGCCCGATATTAGTGCTATCATACTAGGAGGTGGAAGTGATGTTTATCTCAACCATATAAAAGCAATAATAAAAGATTATAATTTAGAGGAAAATATTAATCTTGCCGGATTTCAATCCACCCAACAGGCAGTTTTCAAATTAGCTGCGCAAGCAAGGGTGTATGTTTTACCCACTCACTTCGATGGGTTGCCGGGCTCTATACGGGAAGCAATGTTTATGAGAGTGCCCGTTATTGCCTATGCTGTGGGAGGAATCCCCACATTAAATGACGAATTAGAATGTATTACTTTGGTCGAGAAATTAAATATTAAGGAATTAGTTGAAAAAATCCAATTAGTGTTAAATGATCAGAAGTATACTCAGAGGTTGGTGGAAAACGCACATAAGTTAATAACCAATAAGTATGATAATGCAAAAATTTATAATAACCTTTTGAATATATATCAAGATATTTTGAAGTTAACAACTAATGAAAGCAATGAATAATCAAATTGATTTAAATAATGCAATCTTTATTACGATAAATTCTTCAGTAATAGAAGCGCTTGAGCGTATGGATACACTCAGACGTAAGTTGTTAATTGTTTTAAAAGGACAACAATTTTATGGTGTATTAAGTATTGGAGATATTCAGAGGGCCATTATCAATAAGTACCCTTTAGAGAATTCAATAAGTAGTATTTTAAGAAAAGAGATAACCGTTTGTTATACTTCAGAAAGTTCTGAAGAAATTAAACAAAAAATGTTAGAGTTGAGGACTGAATGTATGCCTATTCTCAATGAAAATAACGATCTTATAAATGTTATTTTCTGGGATGATTTGTTTAAAAGCAAATTTAAAGAGAATCCAAAACTTAATTTACCGGTAATAATTATGGCCGGTGGTAAAGGGACCCGCTTACGACCCCTAACGAATGTTTTCCCTAAACCACTTTTACCGATCGATAAGAAAACTATTATTGAAGATATAATGGATAGATTCATTGACGTAGGCTGTTCACAATTTTATCTATCGGTAAACTATAAAGCAGAAATAATAAAAAGTTATTTTAAAACCTTACAAAATCCAGATTACGATATAAATTATTTTGAGGAAGATCAACCCTTAGGAACAGCAGGATCTTTATACCTTATCAAGGATAAAATAAAATCTACCTTCTTCGTTTCGAACTGTGATATTCTTATTGACCAAGATTTGGAAGATATATATAATTATCATAAAAAGAACAATAACATCATTACCATTGTATCTGCTATTAAACGTATTAAAATACCTTATGGAACCATTCAAACAAAAGAAAATGGCATATTGGATAAGATGGATGAAAAGCCGGAATTATTATTTCAAATAAATACCGGGATGTATATTTTAGAGCCGAGTGTCTTCAAGTTTATCCCCGAAAATGAATTTTTTCACATCACTCACCTAATCGATTTAATTAAAAATGATTCAGGCAGTGTGGGAGTCTTTCCAATTGCAGAAAATAGCTGGCAAGACATTGGAAATTGGGATGATTATGGTAAAATTTTACAAAGAAATTTAGATTCGTAAAAATAGACCAACAATTGAATGGTAAGAATCATTGTCATATTAATAATTGTACTTGCGGGTATTTGGTTTTCATTAGAATCTAATAAAAGCTCTTACGAAACTAGACGGCGGTATTACGTTCGGTTTATTATAGTTATTTTGACACTTCAATCCGGCTTGAGAAATTGGGCTGTAGGCTCTGATACTCTGCAGTATTATGCGAGATGGGTTGAGGTGCAATCTACCTCTTGGTTCGATATTTTTGATTCCTTTTTTTACGGAAATGAAAAGGATCCATTTTACACTCTTTTTCAAAAAATAATTCAGGTTTTTTCCGAAAATTTTCAAATTTTCCTTATCATAATTGCCATTATATTCATGTCGGCATTGGGTAACTTTATATTTAAAAATACTTCTCGTATTAGTCATGCCATTCTCGCCTTTATAATTTATATGGGGTATTACTATGGTTTTTATTCCATTACAGGTCTAAGACAAACTCTGGCAACTGCATTTGTACTATGGAGCTATGAATATGTAAAGAAGGAAAAAATTATTCCTTTCGTAATTCTGGTGCTTATCGGGGGATTATTTCATATTTCTGCATTGGTATTTCTCCCGTTATATATTGTATCAAAAATAAAAACACCTAAGCCCGTGTTTGGTGCTGCGATCTTAGGTTTTCCATTTTTTATGATCTTTAAAAATGATTTAGCTGTATTATTTCTTAAGTTCAGCACCCTTGAAGATCGATTTGCAGCCTTTGCCGAGCAATATCACAGAGGAGGATCACTTATACTTACAGCTTTTCAGGTGGCTCTCGGAATTTATGCGCTTTTGATAATTAAAAAAGTAATTGCAATTGCACCTAAAACATACTTAATGTATAATACCTTTGCATTAGCATTGTTTTTCTTGCCGTTACAATGGGTAAACCCAAGCGCCGGTAGGATTGCGCAATATTTTGCATTGATTATTATGGTTTGGATTCCTTATTTAATCGATGCAACTGCAGGAGAATCGCTTAAAATGAGAAAGGTTTTATATTCTTTTGCGATACTAGGGTTCTTTGTCATAACCCTCTTTGCAATTGAAGGGATAGATGAGTATAAATTCTTTTGGCAGGAAATGGCTTTACCAAGACAATAGAGTTGCGGAACTCAATAATTTTTAGATTATGAATATGTTAGAAAATAAAACACTTTTAATAACCGGTGGGACTGGATCATTTGGTAATGCGGTATTGCAACGGTTTCTGCATACAGACCATTTCAGTGAAATCCGAATTTTTTCAAGAGATGAAAAGAAGCAGGATGATATGCGAAATCAACTTAAAAATGACAAACTGAAATTCTATATCGGGGATGTTCGTAATTACGATAGTATAGAACGCGCGACAAGAGGTGTTGACTATGTCTTTCATGCGGCAGCGCTAAAACAAGTTCCTTCTTGCGAGTTTTTTCCGTTGGAAGCAACCCGAACTAATGTTCTGGGGACTCAAAACGTTATAGACGCCTCTGCTTATAATAATGTAGAAAAGGTGATCTGTTTGAGTACCGACAAGGCAGCTTACCCTATCAATGCCATGGGTATATCCAAAGCTCTTATGGAAAAGGTAGCTGTTGCCGCATCCCGAAATAATCCGAACACCACTGTTTGTTTAACCCGTTACGGTAATGTTATGGCATCTAGAGGATCGGTTATCCCCTTGTTTCTTAAACAAATTCAGGATTCGAATCCTATAACTATTACAGATCCGAATATGACACGTTTTTTAATGTCTCTGGAGGAAGCTGTAGAGTTGGTATTATTTGCTTTCGAACATGGTAAGCCCGGAGACCTGTTTGTAAATAAAGCCCCAGCGGGTACTATCGGTGATTTAGCGCAAGCTTTAAAGGAAATGTGTAATTCTGACGCTGAAATAAAAATTATAGGGACAAGACATGGTGAAAAGTTATATGAAACTCTCTGTACGCGTGAGGAGATGATTAAGGCTGAAGATATGGGAGATTTTTACCGAATTCCAGCCGACAACCGTGATCTTAATTATGCCCAATACTTTTCAGAAGGCGAGAAGGAAATTGCGGAAATCGAGGATTACAATTCTCACAATACCACTCAAGAGGATGTTGAAGGGATGAAAAAACTTTTATCCAAATTACCACTTATACGTAAAGAAATATTTGGTGAGGACATTTCCTGATTCCATATATAGTTAACTGAATTATTAAATGAAACAGCCAAAATATATTGAAGGTGGAAACCATATAGATGAAAGAGGGACAGTATGTTTTAATAACGATTTCAATGCTTCAGATGTAAAAAGACTATATACTATAACGAATAATGAACGCACATTTAAAAGAGGCTGGACGGGACATAAGATCGAAAGGCGTTGGTTTATTGCCACTTCAGGGGAATTCGAAATTAAGTTAATTAGAATTGATTCTTGGGATCAACCGAATCCCAGATTAAAACAGGAAAAATTCAAATTATCATCGACGGAGCTGAATGTTTTAGAGGTGCCTTCAGGTTTTATTAGTAGTATTCAGGCATTGAGCATTAATTCAAAATTGCTGGTGATGTCTGATTATATGTTGGGTGAGATCGATGATGAGTATCGATTTGACGGGAATTATTTTTCAGATGAAACTCAAAATTAAGTTAAGGAAGTTTTTAAGTAAATTGAAGTATGTTGAAAATTGGAATTACAGGACAACAGGGATTTGTAGGTACACACCTTTATAATACTCTAGGGACACAACCGGATAGATATGAAAGAGTAGCCTTTAATCGCGCCTTTTTTGATGATGACAATGCCTTGGACACGTTTGTATCGAATTGCGATGTAATAGTGCATCTCGCAGCATTAAACAGACACAACGATCCTGATACAATTTACAAAACTAATGTAGATTTAGTTTCTAAGCTGATTGCTGCTATGGAGCGAACTAACACCACTCCTCATGTTTTATTTTCGTCTTCCTCACAAGAGGAACGTGATAATTTATATGGTAAATCGAAAAAAGAGGGAAGAGCCTTATTTGCAAACTGGGCACAAAAAAATCAAGCAATTTTTACCGGATTGGTGATTCCGAATGTCTTCGGACCCTTCGGTCACCCCTTTTACAATTCTGTAGTAGCCACATTTTCGCATCAGCTGGCGAATAATGAAAAGCCAAGGATTGATGTAGATGGTAATTTAAAGCTGATCTATGTTGGTGAACTGGTGGAGGAGATAATTCAGAAAATAGTATATAAGGTTAATGAATCGTTATGTGCAGTGAAACACACATCTGAAGCCAAGGTTTCAGAGTTATTGAGTATACTTCAAAACTATAAGAGATTATACCAAGACAAAGGTGAAATACCTGTAATTGAAAATACCTTACAACTCAATTTGTTCAACACATACAGATGTTACATGGATATAGCCAATTATTTCCCTGTAAAATTTACACAGCATACAGATCCAAGAGGTAGTTTTGTTGAAATTATTCGGTTGGGAGTAGGGGGGCAGGTTTCATTTTCGACCACCGTTCCGGGTATCACCAGGGGAAATCATTATCACAGCCGAAAGATTGAACGCTTTGCCGTGATCAAGGGTAAAGCCCTTATACAGTTAAGGCGAATTGGCACCGATGAGGTATTCGACTTTTATTTAGATGGAGAAGAACCGGCTTATGTAGACATGCCAATTTGGTATACCCATAACATAAAAAATATAGGTGATGACATTTTGTATACCAATTTTTGGATAAATGAGCCATACAATCCGGATGACGCCGACACTTATTTTGAAGAAGTATAATATGCCTCTCGCTGTGTATAGTTCTAACGGCTAAATACCTTACTTTTGTTTCAAAATTGGATAATGGCTAAAATTTCGCCGGTAAAAGATTAAGGTAAATTAAATAATCGATAAATAGAATCTATTGCGAACAGGATTAAAGACTGAATATAGATAGAAATAACAGACTATGAATTCAAATTCACCACTCACTACACAAGATTCTCCCATTACAAAATTGCGAGTAATGACTGTTGTAGGTACTCGCCCGGAAATAATTAGACTTTCAAGAACCCTAGATGCTTTGGATGCTTCGGAAGCCATTGAACATATATTAGTGCATACGGGCCAGAATTATGATTATGAGTTAAATCAGATCTTTTTTGATGATTTAGAAATAAGAAAACCAGATTATTTTCTAGAAGCTGCAGGAACTTCGGCCACAGAAACAATTGGAAATATTTTAATTAAAATAGACCCGCTTCTAGAGCAAATTAAACCTGATGCCTTTCTTGTTTTAGGTGATACCAATAGTTGTTTATGCGCTATTCCAGCTAAGAAACGACATATTCCTATATTTCATATGGAAGCCGGTAACCGTTGTTTCGATCAGCGTGTTCCGGAAGAGACAAATCGAAAGATTGTCGACCATATAAGTGATATCAATTGTACATACAGCGATATAGCACGAGAGTATTTGCTTCGCGAAGGGTTATCAGCCGATCGAATAATAAAAACGGGTTCTCCAATGTTTGAGGTGTTGAATCATTATCTACATAAAATAAAAGGTTCAGATGTTTTGTCCCGACTTGGATTATCCGCTCAAAAGTACTTTGTAGTTTCTGCCCACAGAGAAGAAAATATTAGCAGTGAGAAGAATTTTCAGAATTTAATGAAAAGCTTAAATCAGATAGCAGCGAGGTTCGATTACCCTATAATTGTAAGTACGCATCCTCGAACTCGAAATATGATAGATGAGAAAAAGATTCAGATGCATGAAAATGTTCAATTTTTAAAACCGCTGGGATTTAGTGATTATAATGCGTTACAACTTCATAGTTACGCTGTACTTTCAGATAGTGGAACTATATCAGAGGAAT
>CBDUGY010000029.1:0-24608 GCA_965367015.1 uncultured Ulvibacter sp. | reverse complement strand
GGGGCGGTCTGAAAAGACCGCCCCACCTTTTTTATAAAGATTGCTTATTATTTTTCGACAATCACTGCGCCTACAGGTTTTGCAAAGACTGAAGGTTCTAAGACAGTTTCCGTAGCTGTAACTTTTTTAAACAGAATATCATTTCTTTCATCAGTTGGTTTTCCGTCTTTTACATTGTACCAGGTCAATTTCTCAGGAAGTAGTAGGCCATTTACATCCTGCCATTTATCGTATTTGATAAAATGCCAATCCTCACTTTTTTCACCGCTTCTATAAGTCACCGTATATCCTAACCACACCATTTTATTAGTTTCCGGATCTGAGTACACAATATATTCGTCTTCAGATGAATCCCCTACTCCACTCTCATAAGAAATTTTTACTGCATTGTATGTTTTTCCGTCCAATTCAGTTGGTTGGAGGGTTTCGTAGATTATACCGTCATCGGAAAGGATTAAAGGCATTGCATAAAAATAAAACATCAAATTATGATAAAACCGGGCATTCCCCTTATAAACGTCTTCCTTATGTTGCTGCAACCAGACATTGGTACCGTCATAACCTATAGCCCAATCTTTATGTTCAATCTTACTCAGCCGGTTTTTTAACGAGGTAACATGAGTTTCAGTTCCTCCCTTACTTTCCATTTCAAAGCAAAGATTGTTTATCGCATTCCAGGTATCAATTCCACCGTGAGCATTAAATACTGCTGCGACATCTTTTGGATACTCTTTTTTCTGAATTTCTTCGGAAATATTCGTGATGTCGTCATTCTCCAGAGTTTCTTTTTTATCGTTTTTACAGGCCGCAAAACTCAATAATATTGCAAGAAGGTATGTTACTTTTTTCATGGTTGTGAATTAATTTGTGTAAATGTAAGATCGCTTTCGTATTTGTCGGACTAATTTTAGAAACCTTTATGATAAGGTAAACTATTTTACGATAAATTTTCTAGTAACGATAGTCCCATCCAAAGCCAATTTGAGGTAATAAATACCTGTTTCTAAATCAGATACTTGAAGTTCAATCCGATTTTCATGTGGAATCACAACCGAAGAATAAACCTCTCGTCCCTGAAGATTAATAATAGTTACCACACTTTCCGAAGTTAAAAACTGCGAACTTAAAATTACTCTTTCTGAAGCCGGATTAGGGATAAGTTTCAAATCAGTTATGATATTTTCAGAAATCCCTAATAATTCATCTGCTTCTATTCTAAATGAAGTTATGGCAAAGCAATTGTTTGTTACGTCGGTAAAACGAACGTAGATAGTTTGTGGATTTTCAACATTTGTGTAGGCCATCGGATTGCTTATAACATTCGTATTAGTAAGAGCATCTTCTTCTGAAGTGAAATATTCGACTAATATATCAGATGGATTCAAGCTTCCAATCATTACCGTATTGTTGACGGTAAGGTCAAAAACCGCGATTCCATTGCCATCACCATCATCCACAAAAAGATCGTCAGGCTCGGCTTGAGGTGCGGTAGTCGCTTCCACGAAAATTTCCAGAGTGGTTACATCCCACCCCATTCCGTTAGTACTTTGCAACCGCACAAAAACTTGTTGCGGATTGTAGATATTTATATAAGCTTCAGGATTAGAAAATGCATTTGTTCCACTTAAGGCATCACCAGAAGTTTCATGAAATGTCACTACCACATTGGCTTGTCCATTTATGATTTGAGCTTCACTTTGGGTAAGATCGAAAGCCTCCATTTCGTCTCCGGTGTTAAAAACATCACACTGATTTATGGGATCGGGCGGATTTGCAGTGACTTGGGCTTCAAGACCAACAAGGGGCAAAACAGATAATATTAAAATTAGATATTTCATATTCGAAATTTGATGCAATATACAAAAGAGATCTTTGCTTGAAAACACCTTCAAATCTCAACTTATGAATATCTTTGTAAGATGCACAAATTAATAACAAGCCTGCAGAATCCGCTGATAAAGCAGTATATTTTACTTTCTGAAAAGTCCCGGGAGCGCAGGAAGAGTGAAACCTTCGCCATTGAAGGACAGCGTGAAATAGAATTGGCATTAAAAGGAGGATATTATCTGGAAACTCTTTTATTTTGTTCCGAAATTATTTCCGAAGAAGAATTATTTTCCCTCAAAGAGCAAGCTAATTCTGAAACTGAATTTATTGAGGTTTCTATCGAAGTTTATCGAAAAATAGCCTATCGAACAACCACTGAGGGCGTTGTTGCTGTTGCAAGAGCTAAAGATCTCAGCATTACAAATTTGGAATTCAAAAATAAAAACCCACTTATCCTTGTCGCAGAAGCGCCCGAAAAACCGGGAAATATTGGAGCTTTACTACGAACAGCCGATGCCGCCAAATTAGATGCTGTAATAATTGCCAACGCAAAAACAGATATGTACAACCCAAATATTATTAGAAGCAGCGTAGGTTGTATTTTTACTAATAATATTGCGACAGGATCGACTCAAGAAATTATAGAATATCTGAAGCGAAATAAAATTGCTATTTATAGTGCCATTTTACAGGAATCTGTTTTGTATTCCAGCTGTGACTTCACTTCGGCTGCTGCCATAGTAGTTGGAACAGAAGCTACCGGTCTTTCGCAAGACTGGAGGAACAGCAGTCATAAAAACATACATATTCCTATGCAAGGTGAAATAGATTCAATGAATGTGTCTGTAGCAGCCGGAATTCTTATCTTTGAAGCAAAACGACAGCGAGCATTCACCAAGTAAAATGGAAAAGTTATTTCAATGCGAAATGCGCGGAGAGAAATCTTATCTGAGAGGGATTAGGTTTATAATTTCTCCTTACGTACCACATGGTACTATAACTCGTTAATAGATTGTAAAAATTAAATACTTCGCCTTATTAATTAATACTTGCTAATTTAATTATGACCCCACAAACTCTATTCTATATAATTATTGGCATCCTTGTAGCCGGTTTTATCGTCGATAAAATAATTAATTATTTAAACGCCCAGCATTATAATGACCCTATTCCCGACCCTTTGAAAGATGTATTTGACGAAGAAGAATACGCCAAATCTCAAAAATATAAGCGCGAAAACTATCGTTTCAATCTACTAACTTCATCTGTATCACTTTTGGCAACACTTGCTTTTTTCTTTTTAGATGGATTTGCTTTTGTAGATGAAATTGCAAGGTCTATATCAGAAAACAGCATCATTATAACTTTAGTTTTCTTCGGAATTATCATGCTGACGAGCGATATTTTAAGTACGCCGTTCAGCTATTATCAAACTTTTGTGATTGAAGAAAAGTACGGTTTTAACAAAACCACTTTGAAAACATTTTTCCTCGATAAGCTGAAAGGATGGTTGATGATGATAGTAGTTGGCGGATTACTGCTGTCTGCTATAGTTTGGTTCTACGAATCAACCGGATCGAACTTTTGGTTATACGCATGGGCACTTGTGAGTTTCTTTGCGATTTTTATGAACTTATTTTACGCCAGGCTTATTGTGCCCTTGTTCAATAAACAGAGTCCGTTGGAAGAAGGCACTCTTCGCTCTCAAATTGAGAGTTATGCAGAAAAAGTAGGTTTTACTTTAGATAAGATTTTCATTATCGATGGTTCCAAGCGAAGCACCAAAGCAAATGCATATTTTTCAGGCTTCGGAAGTGAGAAACGAGTAACTCTATATGATACCCTAATTAACGATTTAAACGAAGACGAAATCGTAGCTGTACTTGCACATGAAGTGGGTCACTATAAAAAGAAGCATATAATCATAAATTTAATAGTTTCATTACTTACTACAGGTTTTACCCTGTGGTTGCTATCGCTCTTTGTTGGAAATCAATTGCTTTCCGAAGCACTTAACGTCTCGCAACCCTCATTTCATATAGGTCTGATCGCTTTTGGAGTACTTTATAGCCCGATTTCAGAGATAACCGGACTTATCATGAATTATCTTTCGCGAAAATTTGAATATCAGGCAGATAATTATGCCAAAACGACATTTGAAAGTGAGCCCTTGGTGTCAGCATTAAAAAAGCTTTCCAAAAATAACCTAAGTAATCTCACACCTCATCCTGCCTATGTTTTCGCCCGTTACTCACATCCAACTTTATTACAACGGTTTCAAAACTTAAAATCCTAGGTAGCCGGTGGATATAAACCTGACAAATTTTAAGAGGGTATGAATTTTGTTGGTTATTACTTTAGTAAGTAGTACTTTAGATTTATGACAGAAGCCGCGCTAGAAGAAGAAAAAAAAGAACTTGCCAAGCAATATAAAGAATTGCTGAAAATTAGCTACCGGACGCTTTCCGCTAAGGATAAAAAGCTAATTCGGTCTGCTTTCGATGTCGCTGTTGATGCCCATAAAGACCAACGTAGAAAATCGGGAGAAGCCTATGTTTTTCACCCGGTTGCTGTTGCAAAAATTGTGGCTTCAGAGATAGGCTTGGACGCAACATCTATCGCTGCCGCTTTACTCCATGATGTCGTTGAAGACACCTCGTATACACTCAATGATATTGAGCGAATGTTTGGCGAAACAGTAGCCCGAATCGTAGACGGACTAACGAAGATCTCCAATATGCCCTATGACGGCGACGTTTCTCTACAAGCCGAGAATTTTCGTAAAATGTTGTTGACGCTAAACGAAGATATTCGGGTGATTATTATAAAGATTGCAGATCGTTTGCACAACATGCAAACCATGGAATCGATGCCACCTCATAAGCAAGTCAAGATTGCTTCCGAAACACTTTATATATATGCGCCAATGGCTCATAGAATTGGGCTCTATAATATTAAAACCGAGTTGGAAGATCTTGGTTTAAAATACACCGAACCGGAGGTCTATCATGATATTTTAAGCAAAATAAAGGAAAGTAAAGAAGAGCAAGATGAATATATTAGAGCGTTTTCAAAAACGATAAGAGATTCACTAGACGATGAAAAACTCAACTATGAAATAAAAGGTCGGCCAAAATCCATCTTCTCAATACGAAGGAAAATGCTGGCGCAAAATGTTAGCTTCGATGAGGTTTACGATAAGTTTGCGGTTCGAATCATTTATAAAAGTGATCGCGATAATGAAAAATTCATCGCCTGGAAGATTTATTCTATTGTAACCGATCATTTCCGGCCGAATCCAATTAGATTGAGAGACTGGATTTCTTCTCCAAAATCGACAGGATATGAGGCCTTGCACATCACTGTAATGGGGCCTAAAGGAAGGTGGGTGGAAGTACAGATACGCAGTGAGCGTATGAATGAGATTGCCGAAAAAGGTTTCGCCGCCCACTATAAGTATAAAAATAAAGAGAAGGATGAAGCCGGACTTGAAGATTGGTTGAACAAACTTCAAGATACCTTAGAAAATTCCGACATCAGCGCTGTTGATTTTGTAGAAGAATTTAAGCTAAACCTCTACGCCAAAGAAATTTTTGTCTTTACACCTAAAGGTGATCTATATTCACTTCCGAAGGGATCAACAGCATTAGATTTTGCGTTTCATATTCATACGGAAGTCGGGCTGCATACTCGTGGTACAAAAGTAAATGGAAAGTTAGTACCGTTGAGCCACGAGTTGAAAAGTGGCGATCAAGTGGAAGTAATAACATCCGAAAAAGCACAACCCAGTGCCAACTGGTTAGATTATGCAACTACCGGACGTGCACGATCAAAAATTAAATCATCATTAAATGATGAAAAGAAACAAATAGCGGAGGAAGGAAAAGTTGTACTGGCCAGAAAACTTAAATCCTTGAAAATCACATTAGACGAGCGAACTATTAACCAGCTGGTGGTGTATTTTAAAGTAAAAACAAGCTTAGATCTATTCTATCGTGTGGGTGCCGGAATAATCGACAATCAGAAATTAAAAGATTTTGCTGCCTCGCGAAGTAATGCATTCGTATCTTTCTTCAAAAACAGAATAAGAAAACCCGATAAACCCGAAGATATTGCCAAAGATGAAATTACTGAAAAGTTCGATCAGTTAGTCTTCGGAAAAGAGGAAGAAAAATTAGATTACAAAATGGCTGTTTGTTGTAATGCTATTCCGGGAGACGATGTATTCGGTTTTGTAACGGTAAATGAAGGAATTAAAGTACATAAACAGAATTGCCCCAATGCGCTGCAGCTTCAGAGTAATTACAGTTATAGAATCATGCCTGCAAAGTGGATCGATTCTACACAACGCGAATTTAAAGCCGAGCTGAAAATTACCGGAATTGATGCTGTGGGACTTGTAAATGAAGTAACAAAAGTAGTCTCCAACAACTTAATGATAGATATGAAAAGCGTTCATTTCGATAGTAATGACGGAGTTTTTCTTGGTAAAATCACTGTGGTTGTTAAGAACAAATCCTCCTTAGATAACCTTGTTCAAAACATTAAAAAAATAAACGGAATTGATAAAGTAACAAGAGTATAATTGAGTAACTTTGGCGCGTTCATATGAGTTCTAAAACCAACACAAATAATCAAGCAATTGTAAAGAATGTTTTTACGGGCTTCCTCGAGGAAAAGGGTCACCGTAAAACTCCTGAACGTTACGCTATTCTGCAAGAGATCTACGATCATGACGATCATTTTGATATTGAATCATTGTATATCAATATGAAGAATAAGAATTATCGCGTAAGTCGTGCTACTCTTTACAATACTATAGAACTGCTTCTTGAATGCAGATTGGTTAGAAAACATCAGTTTGGACAAAACCAAGCGCATTACGAAAAGTCTTATTTCGATAAGCAACACGACCACATTATCCTTTCTGATGGTGAAGTCATCGAATTTTGTGATCCGCGAATTCAAACTATTAAAAAAACTATCGAAGAAGTTTTCGATATAGAAATTACAAATCATTCTCTTTATTTCTACGGAAATAAAAAAACTTCCAATTCTTAACATATTATGGCAGTAGATTTACTACTTGGATTACAATGGGGCGACGAGGGCAAAGGAAAGATCGTTGACGTTCTCACCAACAATTATGATATCATCGCACGATTTCAAGGTGGGCCGAACGCCGGTCATACCCTTGAATTCGATGGAATAAAACATGTTTTACATACTATTCCGAGTGGTATTTTTCACAAGAACAAGATAAATCTTGTGGGTAATGGTGTTGTAATCGATCCGGTTATTTTTAAAAAGGAATTAGATAATCTTGCGCAATTTAATTTAGACATAAAGAAAAAACTGCTCATTTCGCGGAAAGCACACCTTATTTTACCTACGCATCGTTTGTTGGATGCTGCTTCCGAAGCAAGTAAAGGAAAAGCTAAAATTGGCTCGACATTAAAAGGTATTGGCCCCACTTATATGGACAAAACGGGAAGAAACGGGATTCGCGTGGGAGATCTAGAGCTAAGTAATTGGAAAGATAAATATCGGGCACTTGCCAATAAACATGAGGCCATGATCGATTTTTACAATGTTGATGTTCAATATGATTTGGCCGATCTTGAAAAAGAATTCTTCAATGCTGTAAAAATACTGAAAGAACTTACTTTTATCGATAGCGAAGAATATTTACATCAGGCACAAAAAGACGGGAAAACAGTACTGGCCGAAGGTGCACAAGGCTCATTATTGGATATTGATTTTGGTACATATCCATTCGTTACCTCCTCGAACACTACTGCAGCAGGTGCTTGTACCGGTCTCGGAATTGCTCCGGGGAAAATTAATGAAGTATTTGGAATTTTTAAAGCATATACCACCAGAGTGGGTAGCGGCCCCTTTCCTACCGAACTCTTCGATGATGATGGTGAAACCATGGGACGCGTAGGAAATGAATTTGGAGCTACTACGGGACGACCCAGACGTTGCGGGTGGTTAGATCTTGTTGCTTTAAAATACGCGGTTCAGGTAAATGGGGTAACCCAATTAATGATGATGAAAGGTGATGTCCTAAGTGGTTTTACCAGATTAAAAGTGTGTACAGCGTACAAGTATAAAGGTGAGACAATTGAACATCTTCCCTACAATATTGAGAAAGAAAACGTAAGTCCAATTTATACAGAAATGAAAGGCTGGAAGGAAGATCTTACCAAAATGAGCGATATTTCTCAGTTTCCAAAGGAATTAAATGATTATATCTCTTTTCTAGAAAAAGAGCTTGAAGTTCCTATCAAAATAGTTTCGGTTGGACCGGACAGAAAGCAAACGATCCATCGTTAGGATACGTTTTCTGTCGTATTTCCGTTATTCTAATTCATCAAATCTCAGTATTGAAAATATCGAAATACATATTTGTTTTAACTTTTTTTTTCTTCGGAATAACCGCTTATGCGCAAGACAAAAAACCTAAGCAGAAAGTCGATATTAAATCGGGATATCTCGAAAAGAGGGCCGAATTTCCCGATGCCGTAATCTACACTAAAGACGAAACGGGACAAGTTTATATAGTCCATGAAGGGGTTGAGATGTGGTGCGATCAAGCTTATGTCTACTTGAAGGATAACTTTGTAAAAGCTTATGGAAGTGTACGAATCTCACAGGCCGACACTGTGAACATGAATAGTCAGTATGCCGAATACAATGGTAATACACAATTTGCCTTTGCCAGTGGTGATGTAGTTTTT
The DNA here is from genome assembly GCA_965367015.1 of uncultured Ulvibacter sp. Taxonomy (GTDB): domain Bacteria; phylum Bacteroidota; class Bacteroidia; order Flavobacteriales; family Flavobacteriaceae; genus CAXBES01. The sequence continues at coordinate 16,038 of CBDUGY010000029.1, read as the reverse complement.
AAAGAACCAAAAACTACACTTCGTACAGATACCTTGTATTTCGATCGCATTAAACAACAAGCTTTTTATCGCAGCGGAGGCACCGTTCGTGATACCGCTAGTGTTTTGACAAGTAGGATTGGGCGCTATTACGCTGAAAGCAAAAAATATCAATTCATCTCTAACGTCGAAATCAAACATCCCGATTATACGGTTAACTCCCCTCAACTTGATTTCTATTCTGAAAGTGGCGGGGCTTATCTCTATGGTGAATCTACTATTGTTACGGAAAACAGTACAGTATATTGTGAAAGAGGATATTACGACACTCGCGCCAAAACAGGGCATTTTGTTAAGAATTCAAGAGTTGATTATAATAATCGAATACTTTATGGGGATAGTATTTATTTCGACCAAAATAAAAGTTTCGCCTCTGCAACGAATAATATTCGGGTACTCGATACCGTAAATAAGAGTATCATCCGCGGACATTATGCAGAAGTATATCGTGCTAAAGATTCTGTTTTTATAACCAAAAGGGCTGTTGCTGCAACATTGCGCGACAATGATTCAATATTCGTACATGCTGATACTTTAAGGGTCACTGGTAAGCCCGAAAACCGCATCATAAAGGGATATTATCGAGCACGACTCTTTAAAAAAGGATTGACCGGTGAACAGCCAACCAGCGGAAAATGTGATTCCATTTTTGTGGATCAGAAGTTGGGCATTACCAAATTACTGCGGACCCCGATACTTTGGAGTGGTGAAAATCAAATGACCGGTGATACCATTCATTTACTGTCAAACACCAAAACCGAAAAATTAGATACGCTTAAAGTCTTTAACAATGCATTTCTGGCTCAAAAAGACAGTTTAGGAGATGGCTACAATCAGACAAAGGGTGAGCGGCTTATCGGTTTATTTACCAATAACGAACTAGATACTGTAAACATTATAAAAAATGCTGAAGTTATCTTTTATTCCCGAAACGACAAAGATGAGCTAGTAGGCATTAATAATACCGTTTCAAGCTCCATCCAGATGTATCTATCCGAGCAAAAAATCTCGGGTATAAGATTTATAAAGCAGGCCAAAGGTAAAGTATATCCTCCGTCTAAATTTCCCCCAAATGCTAGAATACTTACAGGTTTTAACTGGAGAGGAAATGAAAGGTTGTTAAAAAAATCGGATCTTTTTAAAGGAAAAACTCCACCTATTCTACCAAAAATTAAGGGTATCCCGTTACCGGAAGACGAAGGAGAATTTTTTGAAGATGTTCCGGAAGATGAAATAGACATTCCCGAACAATCAAAACTGAAGTTGAAAGATCTGCAAAATAGAGAAGACGATCCCAAGTTAAGAACCAGGGAGAGTGAATTAGAAGAAGGCTTACCGAAAACCGATAGTATTAAGGACAACGGAAACGGCTTCAGCCCTTAATAAATCCTGAGCTTTTAAACTACAGCTGCTCTAACTGACTTATTAGATATGAATAAGGATTTCTTTAAATATCAAGCTCAAACTTCCCCGCATCCTTTAGCGGTAGAGATTTCGCATGCCAAAGGGAGCTATATTTATGATATCGAAGGAAACAAACACCTGGATTTTGTCGCCGGCGTTTCGGCCTGTTCGTTGGGGCACTGTCATCCGCGAGTTGTCAATGCCGTGAAGGCCCAACTTGATAAATATATGCATGTCATGGTTTACGGTGAATATATTCAAGCTCCCTCCGTTGCATTGACGAAATTACTTTCTGAACATTTGCCATCTCCGTTAGATAGCACCTATTTAGTAAATAGTGGTACCGAAGCAATTGATGGTGCTATGAAACTTGCTCGTAGAGTTACCGGTCGCGCAGAGATATTATATGCTCATGGCGCGTATCACGGGAACACTTACGGTGCGTTGAGCGTTATGGGTTTTGAAGAACGTAAAACTCCTTTCGGCCCCCTTCTCCCCCATTGTAATCCAATTTATTTTAATAATGAGTCCGACATCGAAAAAATTAGTTCTAAAACCGCAGCAGTTATTTTAGAAACCATTCAGGGGGGTGCAGGATTTATAGTTCCAAAAAACGATTATCTCAAGAAAGTAAAGCAAAAATGTGAAGAAGTAGGTGCCTTACTGATTTTAGACGAAATTCAACCGGGATTCGGACGAACCGGTAAGCTATTTGGTTTTGAGCACTTCGGAATTGTTCCCGACATTTTAGTGATGGGGAAAGGAATGGGTGGCGGGCTCCCGATAGGAGCATTTACTGCTTCGAAGGTCCATATGGATAAACTGAAGAAGAATCCGAAGCTCGGACATATCACTACTTTTGGCGGTAATCCGGTGATAGCAGCTGCTGCTTTGGCAACCTTACAGGAGATTACACAAACAGATCTGATTGCGCAAACTCTCCAGAAAGAAAAACGCTTCCGAAGTCTTTTGAAACATTCATTAATACAAGAAATACGCGGTAAAGGCCTCATGTTGGCAGCCCTGTTCGAAACTTCAGAAATTGCTTCGAAAGTAATTTTAAAATGTAAAGATGAAGGGCTGATTCTATTCTGGCTACTTTTCGAAGGACGAGCAGTGCGAATTACACCGCCTTTAACCATTTCCGACGGAGAAATAAAAGAGGGGTGTGACATTTTGACGCGAGTTCTCGACGAAATCCAACAAAATTAAGGTGTTTAACCGTGTTGATTATCAGTAATTTAAAGTAAGAAAATTCTGTTAATAACCGTGTTAACAACAATAGCGGCACAACTATTGAACTCTATTTTACATTAGTATCTTTAAATTAGAAGAAACAGTTAAACAGCTGCGTATGCAATTAAGCCCTAACGAGCATAACAATTTCTCCCTTTCCCGATTTGAATCCATGCTTAAAACTAATAGCGTGCTCTTCTTTGACTCAGAAGAGTTCGAGGACATTATTCACTATTATCTAGAAAATGGGAAGATCGCTCTCGCTAAAAAAGCAACCAAATTAGGACTGGAACAACACCCTACCTCAACCAATCTAAAATTGTTTCAGGTAGAGATGTATATTTTTGAAAATGAACTGGACATCGCCGATGAACTTCTGGATCAGTTGTATATGATTGAGCAATCTAATGAAGAGATCTATATTCAAAAGGCGAATATTTTATCGCGTCGCGACAAGCATAAAAAGGCGATTGGGTTGTTGCAACAAGCTCTCGAGATCACAAATGATGAGAGCGATGTTCTTTCCCTGATAGGCATGGAATATCTTTTTCTGGAAGATTTCGAAAATGCCAAGATAAATTTCATGAAATGTATTGAGGAGGATGAAGCAGATTTCTCTGCATTGTACAATGTTATTTATTGCTTTGAATTTTTAGAGCAGCACGAAGAAGCAATCGACTACCTTAATGATTTCTTAAATAAAAATCCATATTGTGAAGTAGCATGGCATCAGGTTGGCAAGCAATACTCTCTTATGAAAGAGTATAAAAAAGCTTTGGCGGCTTTCGATTTTGCCATTATTAGTGACGACAGATTTATTGGCGCCTATCTGGAAAAAGGAAAGGTACAGGAAAAGTTGAAAAGATTTGAAGATGCTATAGAAAGCTATACAATTACATTAGGCCTCGACGATCCAACTTCGTTCGCACTGCTGCGTATTGGTAAATGTCATGAAAAATTAGGTAATAAAGATCTGGCGCTTCAATTTTACACTAAATGTGTGGAAGAAGACTCGCTACTTGATAAAGGATGGATCGCAATTACTGATTTTTATATCAAGAACAAGAATTATCAGAAAGCGCTTTATTTTATTGATAAGGCGATAAATATTGATAGCGAGAACGTTTTATATTGGAAGCGTTATGCTAAGATCAATAATAAATTAAATCTTTTTGAAGAAGCCGAAGTAGGTTTTCGACGTGCTTTGGAACTCGGTAATTATGAAATAGATACCTGGCTAACACGATGTGATATTCTCATAAAACTGGGAGAATATGAAGCAGCTGTAAATAATTTGCATCAGGCTGCGGAATTTTACCCTGAATCTGCCGAAATTGAGTTCAGATTAGCGGGAGTTCACTATTACCTTAACGAAGAAAGTAAAGGAAGTTATCACTTAAAAAATGGTCTCAAATTTGAACCGGAATTTATTATGATAATCGAAGAGTTATTTCCCTCTGTTTTTGGAATGGGACTGGTTCAAGAAATAATTAATAAAGACAAAAATCCTTCTTTATAATTTGTGTATTTTTGAGGCTAACTCAAAAAAAATATGCCGTCCCGTAGTTTTCTTCAGTATGTAATTATCACAGCAAAGGGCTTGGCGATGGGTGCTGCAGACGTAGTTCCCGGCGTTTCAGGAGGCACCATTGCTTTTATTTCCGGGATTTATGAAGAACTTATAAAAACGATTCACAATTTAGATCTCGGTTTCTTTAAAACCTGGAAAAAAGAAGGGTTTAAAATTTCTTGGAACCGTTACAATCTGTCATTCTTAGTTGCCTTATTTTCAGGAGTTCTAATAAGCATCTTGTCCCTGGCAAAATTGATCACTTGGCTACTTTTTAATCATCCGATATTAGTTTGGTCATTCTTCTTCGGATTGGTCCTGGCAAGCATATTATATGTTGGGAAGCAAATATCCGTATGGAATCCAAAAATAATTATAGCAATACTTTTAGCAGCCGGATTCTCATACGCAATTACGCTAGCGAAACCATTTGGTTCACCAGACAGCACCTGGTTCTTGTTCTTAGCTGGATTTGTAGCAATTATTGCAATGATTCTTCCGGGAATTTCAGGTGCCTTTATCCTTTTGTTATTAGGAGCCTATCAATCGGTAATAGGTACTTTAACTCAATTGGGCGATGGAATTACCAAATTAAACTGGGAACTATTTTCAGAAGCATTTTTAAAACTTGCGGTGTTCGCGCTAGGTGCGATCGTGGGTCTCAAAGTATTTTCGAGGGTACTTAACTGGATGTTTAAACATCACAAGAATTTGATTCTCGCTATTCTTACAGGCTTCATGGTAGGAGCACTAAATAAAATATGGCCATGGAAAGAGGTTTTGGAATACAGAATGAACCATAGTGGAGAAAAAGTGCCATTTTTAGAGAAAAGCATTTTACCAACAAGTTATTCTGAAGATCCGCAATTATTGCTTGCAATTATTTTCCTTGTGATTGGTTTTTTAAGTATTTTTCTTTTAGAGTTTTTAGCAACTAATAAAAAGACGGTGTAGATGTACGAAAGTCGCTCCTTTTCAGACAAGGTCTGGTTGGTTTTAAAAGGATTGGCTATGGGTGCTGCCAATAAGGTTCCCGGTGTTTCGGGGGGTGTTGTAGCTTTTGTTGCAGGTTTTTATGAAGAGTTCATTTATTCTCTCCAAAAAATTAACAGAAAGGCTCTGGGGTTGCTAATTGCGCGAAGGTTTAAAAGCTTTTACCGCTATATTAACGGTCGTTTTCTAGGACTCCTTGTCTTCGGAATGGTAATCAGTTATTTTAGCGTTTCGAAAATACTGGATTATCTTATAGATCATTATGAACTCTATGTTTGGAGTGCTTTCTTCGGAATGATCATTGGTTCAATTTATTTTATAGCTAAAGATTTTGGCGAATGGAATAGAAAGTATATCGCTTATCTACTCTGCGGTATCATAGCCGGTGTGAGCATTAGTTTTTTAGAACCGGCAAAAGAGAACAGCAATCTTATTTTTGTCTTTTTCTGCGGAATGATAGGCGTCTCAGGTATGACACTCCCGGGTCTATCAGGTAGTTTTATTTTAATACTGCTCGGAAATTACGTTCTATTGCTGGTAGATTCAGTAAATGCACTTTACGATACCTTCGCCGAGGTGTTTCTGGCCGATTTTAGCTTCTTAAACAATACTGAACGTATGGAATTGCTAAAAGTCCTTGCTGTATTTTCTTTAGGTTCTTTAGTGGGATTAGTTTCTCTTTCACATTTACTTGGATATGTATTAAAACGCTTTAAAAAAGCAACTTACGCGGTTATCATTGGTTTTATAGCTGGCTCACTAGGTGTTGTATGGCCATGGAAGGAAAAGTTAGTTGACCTAGATGCTGCAGGTAATGTACTACATGATGCCAACGGTCGGGAAATCGTCATTGGATATGATCGATACTTTCCATCAGAATTTTCTGTCGAGACATTTCTCGCGATTTTTTTTACTTTCGTGGGCATAACCATCGTGCTCAGTTTAGACTGGTATCATAAAGCAAAGACCCCCAATCATGGCTAAATATGGATTAATAGGACAAAACTTAAGTTTTTCGTTCTCAAAAGCCTTTTTTACAACAAAATTTGAACAGGAAAAGAGAGATGATTCCTATCACAATTTCGAAATAGAATGTATTGATAAGCTTACAGAAATAATATCGAAAACTGAGGGTTTAAAAGGACTTAACGTCACTATCCCATTTAAGGAATCCGTAATCCCATTACTCGATAGAATAGACAAAGAAGCCGAGAAAATAGGCGCAGTTAATACCATAAAGATTTTAAGAGATGGACGATTAGCCGGTTATAATACAGACCATTATGGTTTTGCCAAAGCCTTAGCAGATTTTTTACCTCTAAAAGAGAAAACTGCGTTAATTCTGGGCTCAGGTGGAGCTTCGAAAGCAGTCGCGTATGTTTTAGATGCCATGGACTTCGAATATAAAATCGTTTCTCGAACAAAAGATGAAGGAGTAATTTCTTATAAAGATTTAAACAGGGAAATTATGATCGCTCATTGTCTTATTGTAAATACCACTCCTCTGGGTTCATTTCCGAATATTAATCAGTATCCAGACATTCCCTTCCAATATGTGGGCAAGGACCATCTCCTTTTCGATCTAATTTACAACCCACGCGAAACCGAATTTTTAAAAATGGGGTACGCAAAAGGTGCCCGGGTTAGCAACGGATTAAAAATGTTAGAATATCAAGCGAAAAAGTCATGGAAGATCTGGAAATCATAAAACTCCGGTAATAATAATTCCAAAAACCCCTTAGCTTCTTTGCCGTTTGCGCAGTTGTTAGTATCTTGACAACTCATTTCATAACGAACCTAAACATTGAAATAGATGTCAGACAAAAATATCCCCGAGGGAAAAGAGGAAGTAAAAAGTATTCTTAAAAATTCGAAAACCGAAATAGCTTCGGAAGAAGATGGTGTTACCACAACCGAAAATTCATCGGTCCCCGAAGTCTCTAAGAGTGAAGATGATTCTACAGTAAGTATTAAGCAGGACGAAGACCAATCTTCTGCCAAGGCTTCAGATAAGGATGCCGAATCCCCTGTTGAAGAATCAAAAGCTGAAACCAAGTCATCAGCAACCACGACTGAAGCGGAAGCTAAAACCCCTGTTGAAGCCCTAAAGCATGAAACAAAATCCTCTCCTAAAGCAACTGAGGAAGTGAATGAGGAGGAGGAAGAGGAAGAGGTAAGCTCTTCAGACGATGATGAACACGAAGAGGAAGATTCCGAAGAAAAAGCTCAAAAAGATTATCATAACCTTACAAAAAAAGAATTAATATCAGAATTACAAAGTCTGCTTAAATCAAAATCCATTCAGGAGATTAAGCATGATGTTGAAGAAATTAAAACTGAATTCAACGCTAAGTTCCAGGAAGATCTGGCACATAAAAAGGAGGAGTTTTTAGCTGAAGGAGGCAACATAATAGATTTTCATTATTCGACCCCTTTAAAAAAGGAATTCAATTCTCTTTATTTTGATTACAAGGAAAGGCGCAATAATCATTATAAAAATCTCAAAAAAGACCTTCAGGCAAATCTTGAAAGACGAAATGAATTAATTGAAGAACTAAAAGGGTTATTGAATGCCGAGGAAAATATTAATACTACCTATAAACATTTTAAAGATATTCAGGAACGTTGGCATCAGGCGGGAGCAATCCCCAGAGATAAATACAATACTGTTTGGAATACTTATCACCATCATGTAGAAAATTTTTACGATTTCCTCCATCTAAACCGGGAGTTCAGAGATCTTGATTTTAAACACAACTTAGATCAAAAATTAAAATTGATTATAAGAGCTGAGGAATTAACTCAGGAGCCCGACATCGATAAGGCATTTCGAGAATTGCAGATGTTGCATAAAATGTGGAAGGAAGAGATTGGGCCTGTCGCTAAAGAATACCGTGAAGATGTTTGGGATAAATTTAGCGAGTATACTAAGATCATTCACGATAAACGCCATGAGAATTTAAAAGAGCAGGAAAAACAATTCGAAAAGAATTTTGAACTCAAAAAAGAACTCATATCTCAGATTGATGAAGTAACGACTAATACCAAATCCAGCCATCAATCGTGGCAAAATGCTATTAAAAAAGTTCAGGAAATACGAGATGCTTATTTTGAAGTGGGTAAAGTACCGAGATCGCAAAACAAGGAAATATGGAATGCCTTCAAAGATGCCACTCGAAAATTCAATCAGGGCAAAAATGCATTCTATAAAAATCAGAAAAAAGAACAATACTTAAATCTTGAGAAGAAGCGTGAACTCATTAAGATTGCCGACGAAAATAAAGATAGCGATGATTTTGAGGTTGTGACACCTTTGATGAAGAAAATACAAAAAGACTGGAGAGATATTGGACATGTTCCAAGAAAAGACAGTGATAAGATCTGGAAACAATTTAAGGCAGCTTGTAATCATTATTTCGACCGGTTACACGCCCAGAAGGATGAAGCTAACAAAGAGGAGATGGAGCATTTTAAAGCCAAAACTGAAATGTTGGATGCCCTCGGCAGTCTTGAATTAAGCGGTGATAAGAAGGAAGACTTGAAAGTCATTAAGCAAAAAATTAAAGAGTGGAAAAGTATTGGAAGAGTTCCCTACAGCAAAAAAACTATCGAGCAAAAATTCAATAAGGTGTTAGATGGTCTTTTCGGAAAGCTGGATCTTGGTAAAAAAGAAACAGAACTCATAATATTCGAAAATAAAGTTAGCTCTATGGTCTCTCAAGAGGACGAGAGAAAACTACAAAATGAACAGTTTTTTATAACGAAGAAAATTCAAGAAAGCAAAGCGGAAATTCGACAATTAGAAAATAATCTCGGTTTCTTTCAGCATGTAGATGATGATAATCCATTAGTAAAAGAAGTACATTCTAATATCAACAGACATAAAGAACAACTGGAAGTCTGGAAGGCTAAGCTATCCAAAATTAAGTCCATGCGACAAGATTAAGATTATGTATCCTCCCTGCCTCTTATGTCACAATAAAAAGACTCGGCAGTATCATTACTCCGAAAAATTCTCGTGTTTCGAATGTGACAATTGTGGGTCAGTCTATAAAGATCCTACTACTTTTCCGGACGCGGCTGAAGAAAAAGAGCGTTATTTAAAGCATCATAATGAGGTCGATGATGAGGGTTACAAAACATTTGTTTCCCCTATTTCAAATTATATTCACAATAATTTTAATACTTCAACAATTGGCCTCGATTTCGGAGCAGGTACTGGCCCTGTCATATCAGAGATGTTAAGCAAATACGGATATAACCTGGTATTATATGATCCCTTTTTCCATAAAAACCACAATGCTTTGAAGCAATCTTATGACTTTATAGTATGTTGTGAGGTGATTGAACATTTTCACAACCCTTCCAAGGAGTTTCAACTCCTTCGGAATCTGTTAAAACCGGGAGGAAGTCTATTATGCATGACTGAATTGCTTCCGAAAAAAGAACACTTTGCCAATTGGTATTATAAAAATGATATTACGCATGTTATCTTCTATTCCGATAAGAATTTGCAATGGATCCAAAACCATTTTAGATTCTCCAAAGTAAAGATCGACAAACGACTGATTGTTTTAGATACGTAAAACGGCGCCCCGTTGTTGAAAATTCGATGCAATGAGTTAAATTATCCATACCGATGATCATTACCCACGCAACCTGAATTCTCATCCTTAGATTCCTTTTACGGGAGCCGAATGTTCAATCTTATAAAGACTTTGCTTCTTCCCAATACACGTCCATTTCGGCAAGGGTCATATCTTTTATAGGTTTACCTAATTCTTTCGCTTTTGCTTCCAGATATTTAAAACGTTTGATAAATTTTTTATTTGTGCGCTCCAGTGCATTCTCAGGATCGACTTTTAGAAATCTGGCATAATTGATCATAGAGAAAAGCACATCTCCGAACTCAGCCTCAATCGCAGCTTTATTCCCCTCTTTAACTTCATGTTGCAATTCTCCCATTTCTTCCTGAAGCTTTTCAAAAACCTGCTGTGGCTCTTCCCAATCGAAACCTACTCCCGCCACTTTATCCTGGATTCGATTGGCTTTTACAAGTGCCGGCAAGGATATTGGAACTCCTTCAAGCACACTTTTCTTACCTTCTTTGAGTTTGAGATTCTCCCAATTCTGTTTTACTTCTTCTTCATTTGCCACTTCAACGTCACCATAAATATGAGGATGGCGAGAAATCAATTTTTCCGATATATTATTACATACATCGGCGATATCGAAATCATTGGTTTCACTCCCAATTTTTGCGTAGAATACGATATGTAACAGAACATCCCCTAATTCTTTTTTAACTTCCTGCAGATCATTTTCTAAAATGGCATCTCCTAATTCGTAAGTCTCTTCAATAGTTAAATGACGAAGAGATTCCATCGTCTGTTTTTTATCCCAAGGACACTGCTCGCGAAGTTCATCCATGATGGTCAGCAAACGATTAAATGCTTCTAATTGGTCTTTTCTTGAATTCATAGTGACAAATCTAGTACAATTGGTTTTCAGAAGTAACAAGAGTTATAAAAATAAGTCAACAAAAAACCTGCTACTCAGTATTAGAGTAACAGGTTAATATCTTAATAAGTGTAAAATTATTTCTTTCTTGCCGCAGTATTCTTTGAACCGCCTCCTTTTTTAGCTGAGGATGCTTTCGGGCTTGAACTTTTTGCAGTGGCTTTGCTTTTCGAAGCTGCTTCTTTTTTATCGGTCATCGCTTTCACAATATCTGCTTCTTCCGATTCTTCAGGTTCTTCTGAGAAATCGGTGTAGCCATTTTTGGTAAGAAGATTATACCATTGTACAACTTTCTTAATATCGCTGGCATACACACGATCTTCGTCGTAGTCTGGGAGAATTCCGAAGAAATATTCCTCCAATTCATCTTTAGACACCTTGTGATTAATTGCCTCTCCCCCGTTTTCTTTTTCAGATATTTTTTTGAAAACTTCACGTAATGGAACTTCTTCTGTCAACGTATAGATGGCGATCTCACTTAGCAGACTCACATTGTGTCTTCCACTTACATTAACTTTTTTACCATCAATTAATGACTCAGCTAAGAAACCATTGCGAGTTTGTGTATTTAACTTATACAAACCTGGTTTTCCGGAAATAGATAATACTTTTTCTAAACTCATAAAACAATTTTTTTTCTGCTAACCGCAAACGAATATTTTCTCATTCAGCTAGCAAATATCTTTGGTTTACTTTTAATTTCCAAAGGTGTTAACGTTTCTTTTTCGCATTAGGAAACCGCATGCGGTAGTCTATACTTACTTTACCCTTACTAATATTAGCAAGTTTACTCTTAATTAAACGCTTTTTAAGAGCAGAAAGTTTATCGGTAAATAAAATTCCCTCGATATGATCGTATTCATGCTGGATCACTCTGGCTATGATGCCGGTATAAGTTTCCTTGTGCTTTTTAAAATTTTCATCTTCATATTCAATTATAATTTCGGGTTGCCGAAAAACATCTTCCCTCACATCAGGTATACTCAAACATCCCTCATTAAATGCCCATTCATCACCCGATTCGTCAAGGATTCTGGCATTAATAAATACTTTTTTGAAATCCCTGAGTTCATTTTGTTCCTCTTCCGTGAAATCTTCATCCTCGGCGAAAGGTGTCGCATCCACCAAAAATAAACGTATCGGGAGTCCAATTTGAGGTGCTGCGAGACCTACTCCTTTAGCCTCATACATCGTTTCAAACATATTGTCCAGTAAGCTGTCTAATTCTGGATAATTTTTATCTATTTCTGTACACGTTTTTCGTAAAATCGGATCTCCGTATGCTAATATGGGTAAAATCATTTTTTAATGTTTATTGAATGAGTTTCAAAGGCTATTGATTATACAGGTAGTCTTGAAGGATTATAGTCGCACTAATCTCATCTATTAGCGCTTTATTTCTGCGCTGTTTCTTCTTCAATCCACTATCTATCATAGATTGAAAAGCCATTTTGCTGCTATAACGCTCATCTACTCTTTTTGTTTTTAACTCCGGAAAGGTTTTAGTAAAGACTTTTATAAACTCCTGTATTTTTTCTTCAACATTTGACGGGCTTCCATCCTTCTGGGTGGGTTCACCGATTAGTACCAGATCCACTTTTTCTGAAGCTATATATTCTTTCAAAAAAGAAATTAAATCAGCAGTATTAACAGTGGTCAAACCAGAAGCTATTAACTGTAATTCGTCAGTGATGGCTATTCCGGTTCGTTTTGTTCCGTAGTCTATGGCTAAAATTCTTCCCATTTTCGCTGCAAAAATAAGTCTTTACAAAATACTATGCCACAAATGGGCATTTTATTGAAAGTGAGGTTTTATATTTGTATCAAATTCTTAAAAAATGACCCAATTACAACAAACAATTGAAAAGGCTTGGGACGACCGCTCTCTGTTGACTAATCCTGAAACTATAGCTGCCATTCGCGAAGTTGTTCGTCTTTGCGATGAAGGAATACTGCGCTGTGCGCAACCTACGTCTACAGGTTGGCAGGTTAATGAGTGGGTCAAGAAGGCAGTGGTGTTGTACTTTCCAATTCAGAAAATGGAAACCATGGAAGCCGGTATCTTCGAATACCACGATAAAATTCCGTTGAAATCGGGATATAAAGCTAAAGGGATTCGGGTGGTTCCACATGCTGTAGCGCGTTACGGAGCCTATATTTCTAAAGGAGTAATTATGATGCCTAGTTATGTGAATATAGGCGCTTATGTCGACGAGGGTACTATGGTAGATACATGGGCAACCGTAGGTAGTTGTGCTCAAATTGGGAAAAATGTACATCTTAGCGGAGGAGTCGGTATCGGTGGAGTTCTTGAACCTTTACAAGCCGCCCCCGTAATTATTGAGGACGATGCATTTATAGGATCACGATGTATCGTTGTTGAAGGGGTACGTGTAGAAAGTGAAGCTGTTCTCGGGGCAAATGTTGTTCTTACGGCATCAACCAAAATCATTGACGTAACAGGTGAGAGTCCGAAAGAAATGAAAGGTCTTGTCCCGGCTCGATCTGTGGTAATTCCCGGAAGCTATGTCAAAAAATTCCCAGCAGGCGAATTCAATGTGCCTTGTGCCTTAATTATTGGTACCCGAAAAGAAAGTACGAATAAAAAGACTTCCCTTAACGATGCGTTGAGAGAATACGACGTGGCGGTTTAAAATTATTAGAAGAATTGGGCGGCTAAATTTGCGAAATATTTATTTTCTCCTTCTCAGTTTCTTTGAATTCACTTTTTTCTGAAACGCCCTGCTGTGTTTTAACATCAATTCGTAGGTTTCGCCGTATTCTTTCTTATAAAGTCTGCGATATTCTTCCGAAATGATCTTCATCTTGGTCTTAGAAAGCCACAACCTCCTAAAATTATACATGCGACGATCGAAGTTTAAGGGCTCGAAACGCATTCGATTGAGATCGATTAAATAGAACTCATATTTATTATTACCCTTGTCAATTATCAATGTATTACCCGGAGAGTGGTCTAAAAAGTTGACGTTATTTTCATGAAGCTTGAATGTGAAGGCAGTAAACTGTTTAAGAATCTCTTTCCTATTTGGATACCTCGGGTTATGGATTAATTTTCTGAAATCGAAATCATAATCAACATGTTCGCTTATATAATAACTATCTTTTAATCCGAATAAAAACCTTTCAGAATAAGCGATGGGAAAAGGGGTGTTTATTCCCAGATCGATCAATTTTCTAGCATACTGAAACGATCGTTTTGCTTTGCTTTTCCGAAGAAATTGATATACTAAACTCTGAAAAACATTTGGTGTTTTAAACTTTTTAATATTTAAAACCAGTCCGTCGATCTTGACTTTTTTAATCACATTACGCTCACCCTTCGTTATGAATTCACCTCTTTCAGAGAAAGAAACCAATACTTCTTTAAGTTTTGGTTCTAGCGCTTGATATTTAGGATGTACAACGAAAGTTGAATGCATTTTTAGTTTTAATACCTTTAAAAATTAAGTACTTTGCGAAGGTAATCTTTATGAAGCAAATTCTCGTAATACAAAACAAACGAATCGGTGATGTACTCATTAGCTCGGTCATTGCGAACAATATTAAGAAAGTTTTTCCCGATTCGAAAATATCCTACTTTGTATACGACTATACCACCGGAGTACTTGAAAACAACCCGAATATCGATGAGATTATTTCAGTAAAAGATAAGGAGCTGAAAAAAATTCCGAATTTACTCAAAATGATTCGGCGAATTCGTAAAAGCAAATACGACATTATTTTCGATCCCTACGCAAAATTTCAGAGTAGAATGATGTGCCTGTTTTCAGGGGCTGAGACTCGCATCGGACTCAAACGTGCGCATAAGACCTTAAAGCTTCCGTTTTACACACACCCCATAAGTTTCCTAGATAAGCGGTCTCATAACTGTGGAAAGGCTATAGAGGACAGAATCAATATGATTGCGTCCGTATTCGAATTAGAATCTCCCGATTATGAACCTAAAATTTTCCTTACCTCGAAGGAAAAGAATTACAACAGCATCGCAACTCTAAATAAACCTGTAATTATGTTGGGCGTTTTGGGTAGTACCCCGCAAAAATCAATGCCTTACACGTATATCGCTCAGCTTATAGACTATATCGCGAAAACCTTTGAAGCGACTCTACTCTTCAATTACGCACCTCATCAAAGGGTAGAAGCCGAAAAGATCTACGAATTATGTGAGCATAAAGAAAAAATCAACCTCGAGGTGTATGAAGATTCTATTCGCGGATTTATTAAACTCATGGCGCAATGTGATCTTTTAGTTTCTAATGAAGGGGGCAGCGTTCATATAGCCAAGGCACTTCATAAACCAACATTCACCATTTATTCACCTTACGTGAACAAAGAGCATTGGTGTAGTTTTGAAGATGGGAAAAGTCATGATTCTATTCACCTTTTAGAAGAAAAACCTGATCTTTTTAGTAGCTTTACCTTGGAAGAGAGACGGAGAATTGAAGAGAACCCGGATGAGTTATACAATCAGCTAACTCCCGAAATGATTCTAAAAAAGCTAAAGCCGTTTTTGGCGCATCACTTAACCAAGGCATCGAACTAATATGAATATCCTGGATAAATTTCATCACTGGCGCCGTAAAATGCGATGGAATAAACAATACAAAAGTGGGCGTTGGGATAGTTTGCAGAGCGAAAAGGAAATTAAAAGATATGCCCAAATCGTTGACTTCATTAAAAAACACGCGGTTGCAAAGCCGAGTATTCTCGATTTAGGATGCGGTGATGGCGTCTTAAACCTACATTTGGAAGCTTTAAATTTCGAGTACTTCTTAGGCCTGGATTTTTCAAAGATCTCTATTGAAAAAGCGAACGAAAAAAACTTTCCGAAGAGCGAATTCATAGCCGCAGATGCGATTACGTATATACCAGAACGCAATTTTGACGTGATCGTTTTTAATGAAGCTTTCTATTATATTCACGATACCGAAAAGAAAAACGTCCTCGAAAGAATGCTCGAGCATCTCAATGACGACGGTATCTTTATTACCTCCATTTACAGAGAAGGCCACGGCTGTTGGGAATTCTTTAAAGATAACGCCAAATTAAAAGAAATGGAATTCACCACAGTAACTACAGACGAAGACCTGAGGTATTGGAAAGTAGGAGTTTATAAAAAGAATTAAGATATTCTATGTTCGCTGCTTTATTCCAAAATTAGTCCAGATACTTTTATTTTTTCTAGTCTCTTTCCTTATTTGATTATTTCTCTCAACCATTTCATCAGTTACATATCCTCGTTCATGAAAGAGATG